>CAYYGI010000036.1:0-9145 GCA_964471085.1 uncultured Acidimicrobiaceae bacterium | reverse complement strand
TAACGAGCACTGAACGCCTTAACGGCGGTGAGACCGCGCTCTCTCCATCTCGCGTTTCTGTTGCCGCTCAACAATGTCCCTGCGCTTGTCCCTTGTACGCTTTCCTCGGCCGAGGCCGAGCTCAACCTTCGCCTTCCCATCCTTGAAGTACATTTGGAGCGGAACGAGCGTGAGCCCCTCCTCCCTGATCCGACCGAAAAGCCTGTCTATCTGGCGGCGATGGAGTAACAGCTTTCGTGGACGCTCAGGATCGTGACCCCCCTCCTCAGCAAAGGTGTAGGGAGCAATGTGAACATTCTCAAGCCACACTTCGCCCTCTCGAATCGATGCAAAGGAGTCCTTGAGTTGCACCTGGCCAGCACGTAGAGACTTCACCTCCGACCCGCGAAGCACCATACCAGCTTCAAACGTGTCAAGGATCTCATAGTTGAAGCGCGCCTTGCGATTCCTTGCAACCACCTTGTGACCAGACATGGTTGCGAGGCTACCGGCTCACTCCAATGTACTCGCCTACAGGTAGCGGATTGGATCGACGGGAACGCCTTCAATGCGAACCTCGAAGTGCAGGTGCGGCCCCGTCGACACACCTGTTGATCCAATGTAGCCGATCGTCTCTCCTGCTTTCACCTTCTCGCCCACCGAGACAGCGAGTCTGGACTGGTGCGCATAGAGCGTTACCATGCCCCCGCCGTGATCAATCATCACGGTATTCCCGAATCCACCCCTCACCCCCGACCAGATAACAGTGCCTGATGCTGCCGCCCGAATGCGGTCACCCTGACGAGCGCGCATATCGATGCCATTATGCATTCTCATATTGCCAAAGATCGGGTGCATGCGCATACCGAACCCTGATGAGATTGCCCCTGGGACAGGACGCAGAAGTTGACCGGGCCGGGTTCCTTCGGCTTGCGACGCAGCACGAATCTCGGCCCTGATCGTTGACTCCTCCCTCGCAAGGGCTTTGAGAACATCTTCGAAGTTGTGGATCTGAGCATCAATTTCGCGAAGGAGTGATGCTTGCAGATCGTGTTCACTTGCAACTTCGTTTCGTTGCAGTGCAAGTACTGCCATAAACGATTCGAGATCAACGGTTGAACTCTCCAGTGCCCGTGCCTGACGGGCGATCTGCACCTCGACATCTCGGATTGCTCGAGCCTCAGCCTCCTTCTCTTCAACAATAGAGGAGTACCTGTGCGCTGAGGCAGAGCGATGCCTCGTCAGCACCTCTGCATACGCAATACCGACCGAGACGTCGACTACCGCAGTAGCCGAGAAGGCGATCAGGGGGTGAACTGCTCCCCCTGTCTTGTACACCTGGAGCACAGAGCGCCGAGCGTCAGAGTGTGCTGCTCGTCGCTGATCACGCAGCGCAGCGATCCGAGCCAGACGGAGAGAGAGGTCACCTCGCACATCCTCGAGTACATCCGACCTTTCTTTATGATCCTTCCCGATCCGAGTCAGCCGAGCACCGGTCGCAGCTACCTCTCTCTCAACCGTGTCGAGGCGTTCCACAGCAGCAACGAGCTTTCGAGCGATCACCGATCGATCCGATTCCGATTCCCCTAATTGAGTTGTGATCGCTCGTGCGCGTTGGCGTACCTCTTGGAGGTCGTCATCAAGTCCGTTCCCAGAGGCAGGCACCGGGAATACTCCTATCAGACCACCGATGAGCGCAAGGAGGAGGGCGCGTCGAATCACGAGCGCAGGGTGCGATGGACTGCAAGGCTCAGAGAGCTACCGAGTAAACCGGCAGCAACCCCGAACAGCAGGACCAGCGCGCCCTGCCGAAGGAGAAATTCATTATCTATCGCAAGATTGATCCACTCAGGCAGTTCAGCGAGCCTATCCACAGCGAGGCGCTGAGCAACCACGACGAAAGTGACCGCGAGCGCGCCTCCAATGAGGCCCTCTAGCGCTCCTTCAATGAGGAACGGCGTTCGGACGAACCCGTTGCTTGCCCCGACGAGTCGCATAATTTCGATCTCCTCGCGACGAGCGTAGATCGCCATGTGAATCGTGTTGGCTATGAGGGCGACTGCAGCGGCTCCGAGGGCTACAGCGAGGAGCCAGAACATGATTTGGAGACCGTCTCGGAGGGCAATCATTGCTTCGATAGCCTGCCCAGCCGACTCAACGGATTTCACCCCGGGCGTCGATTCGAGACGGATCACGATTACCTGGTAATCATCAGGCTCGGTCGGTTGCACCCGGATCGATGCGGGGAGCAGGTCTGGATTCTCTTCAAGGACTCGCATTATTGCTTCATCATCTGCAAAGAGGATCTCCCCTTCGGCGCGAGCATCTGCCTTCGAGACAAAGAACACGTGAGCAACCTCGGGCCAGGAAGCAACATCGTTCTCTAATGCAGCGGTAGCCTCTGGGGTCATGTCATCCTGCAAGAACGCGATGACCCGCACATCCTCGGCCCACTGCAGTGTGTTGACTCTCACGATCTCGCCGAAGACGAGAGTGCCGAAGGTAAGCGTCAAGGAGATGAACACAGCAAGAATCGCGCCGAGAACAACGAGCGCGTTCCGGCTGAAGTTGGTGAGCGCCTCCTTGAACATGTACGTGAGGCTTGTCACGGCGTCTCCTCGCGGAGTGCTGCCTCTCCATCGCTCTCGGCATCTGCACCCTCGGGTTTCCTTGTCTCGTAGATGCCCCTCGACTCATCACGAGCAATCCTGCCGCGATCGAGCTCAACTACCCGTCGCTGCATTGCATCGACGATGGCGTGGTCGTGGGTTGCCATGACCACGGTTGTGCCCGTGCGATTGATTCGATCAAGGATTCGCATAATGCCGACAGAGGTGGAGGGATCGAGGTTCCCTGTCGGTTCGTCCGCAAGCAGGATCAAAGGACGATTCACGAACGCACGAGCAATTGCTACCCGCTGCTGCTCACCACCCGATAGCTGCCGCGGGAGGCGCTCGGCCTTATCCGAGAGACCGACGAGTTTGAGCACTTGTGGCACCTGATTACGGATAACGGAGCGGTGCTTTCCCGTAACTTCCATAGCAAATGCCACATTCTCATACACGGTCTTCAATGGCAGAAGCTTGAAGTCCTGGAACACCGTCCCTATCGAGCGACGAAGGTACGGGATCTTCCAGTTCGGAAGATCGGATGCGTGCTTACCAGCAATCCAGACGTCCCCGTTCGTTGGCGGTTCCTCACGCATCATCAAGCGCAACAGCGTAGATTTTCCTGATCCAGATGCCCCAACAAGGAAGATGAACTCCCCTTTGGAGACCTCAAGATTGACATCCTTCACAGCCACCGTACCGCCCGGATATGCTTTGGTCACGTTCTCTAGTTTGATCATGTGTTGAATCCACCGCTAACAGGTTCCGGCACGTCTTCGAGCTAGCAACGAAGGTTACCGGGTCAACTCGGCAACCCATGGCATTCGGATTGCTACGGGCCGAACGAGCTCTAAGAAGGTGGAGCAGTGGAACGCCTCCACTGCAGATAAGAGTCGATGAACCCATCGATGTCACCGTCAAGAACTCCCTGGATGTTCCCCACCTCGAAGTCGGAACGCAGGTCCTTTACCATCTGATAGGGCTGCATCACATAGCTACGGATCTGTCGTCCCCATCCCGCTTCATGCTGCTCTCCGCGAATCGATGCAACCTTGACAGCTTGATCGTGTCGTGCTCTCTCGGCCAGGCGCGCAGCAAGAAGTTGCATCGCTTTCGCCTTGTTCTGCATCTGTGACCGCTCAGCTTGACAGGAGACGACGACGCCAGTGGGAGTATGCGTGATGCGGACTGCAGAATCTGTCTTGTTGATGTGCTGTCCCCCGGCACCGGAGGCTCGGTACGTGTCGATTCGCAGATCTTCAGCGTCGATCAGGATCTCTGCGACTTCCACCTGAGGGATGACGTCAACGCCGGCGAAGGCCGTGTGGCGCCTCGAAGCAGAGTCGAACGGGCTAATGCGAACAAGACGATGGGTACCGCGTTCCGACACGAAAGTGCCGTATGCATTCTCCCCAGTAATGGTGAGTGTCACAGACTTGATGCCTGCCTCCTCCCCCTCCTGATACTCATCAACCTCGAAAGTCATCGCGGAACGTTCAAGGTATCGGGTGTACATCCTCAATAGCATCTCTGCCCAGTCCTGAGCATCGACACCACCAGCACCAGCATTGATCGACACAATTGCTGGCCGATCGTCGTACTCACCAAAGAAGAGAGACTCTCTCTCAAGAGTTGATACCTCGCCAAGAAGCACACCGAGTTCAGCCTGCACCTCGCCAAGAGCTGTCATGTCCCCTTCTTCGATTGCAAGTTCGAGAAGCACGCCAACGTCTTCGATCGAAGCATCAAGGCCGCCCACGAGCTTGATTGTGCCTTCATGGCGCGCAAGGCGAGACGTCACCGCGCGTGCACTCACTGGGTCATTCCACAGATCAGGTACTGACGCCTGCTCACGGAGCTGAACAACTTCAGCTTCTTTCCCCACAATATCAAGAAATGTTCTTGCGTCAGCAAGTCGTGACCGAAGATCCGCCACCGCAACGCGTAGTTCAACTGGTTCCATCACCTGGAAGGCTAGCGACGATTCAGGCATCACCCCGCTGCGGTGAACATCTCGTCAAGAAGGGAGAGGTTCTGCGCCCGGGGCACCGTGGCATCGCTTGTGCTTTTTTCCACTTCCACACGGACAGGGATCGTTTCGACCGATCTTGTCTCCATCGCGCCGCACCTGGCGCTGGACCGGCGTACCACCCTTTGCGCTCGAAGTCACGAAGTTCCGTGTCTGGGGGTGTTCTTGGTGTGTTGCTACTTCGACGCGGAACATGTAGCGGATAGAGTCTGTCTTCGTCGTATGGACGAGATCCTCAAAGAGAATGAATCCTTCACGCTGGTACTCAGCAAGCGGGTCCCGCTGTCCCATGGCGCGCAGACCAATGCCAGACCTCAAGTAGTCCATCTCTGCGAGATGTTCCCGCCACTTGTTGTCAATCACCGACAGGGCAACAGTTCTCTCGAGTGCGTGCATCACTTCTGGCGTTAACTCGTCCTGTCGCGCGAGATACGCAACCTCTGCCTCCTCGACGTACGCATCGACAACCTCTCCCTCCAACAGATCCTGTGGGTTGTTGAAGGCGCCCACCGAAAGCTTCGTCGGATACAGCTCCTGCATACCGACAGTCATCTCCTCCCACCCCCACTCGGAGGGGTCGATGCCATCAGTCATCTCTTGCACGGTGCTCTCGACAACTTCTTCACGCCATGTAGAGATCAACTCCCCGGTCTCATCACCTCCCAAAATTTGGTTGCGCCACTGGTAGATGATTCTGCGTTGGGTGTTCATCACTTCGTCATACTTGAGCACATTCTTGCGAATCTCGAAGTTCTGTGATTCGACCTGGGTCTGAGCGCGCTCAATCGACTTCGATACCATTTTTGCTTCGATCGGTACATCAGGGGGGATATTTAGCCTCGACATGATCGATGCAACGCGTTCGTTCGCGAATCGCCGCATGAGATCATCTTCAAGGGAGAGGTAGAAGCGACTCTCTCCTGGGTCACCCTGGCGGCCTGACCGGCCTCGGAGCTGATTGTCAATCCGCCGTGACTCGTGACGTTCGGTACCCAGAACGTAGAGCCCTCCTGCGTCAATCACTCGCTTCTTGTCCCGCTCGGTCTCGGCCATGAACAACGCAAGGGTCTCGGCGTACGCCTCCTCATACCCTTCGTTCTCTGGTTCAAGATCGCGTTTTCGCAGCGCAGCCTTTGCAAGCTCGGCAGGGTTGCCACCCAACATGATGTCAACGCCACGTCCAGCCATGTTGGTTGCAACAGTGATTGCACCAGGCATACCGGCTTGGGCAATGACGTGGGCCTCACGCTCGTGCTGTTTCGCGTTGAGCACCTCGAAAGGAATGCCACGTCGCTTCAAGGTGTCGCCTACACGTTCGGATTTCTCAATAGAAGTCGTGCCGACAAGTACCGGTTGACCGTTGCGGTGACGTTCCTCTATGTCATCGGCGAGCGCCGCGTACTTGTGCTCTTCATCAACGTAGACAACATCGCCCTCGTCCATGCGCGCGATCGGCAGATTCGGCGGTATGACAACAACCGCGAGATTGTAAATCTCGATCAGTTCGCTCTCCTCGGTAAAGGCGGTACCCGTCATACCTGAGAGCTTCTCGTACATACGGAAATAGTTCTGGAGCGTGATCGTTGCGAGCGTCTGGTTCTCTTCTTTGATCCGGACGCCCTCCTTCGCCTCAATTGCTTGGTGTAGACCCTCCGAGTACCTCCGACCCTCAAGAACGCGTCCTGTAAACTCGTCAACGATCATCACTTCGCCGTTCCGAACCATGTAATCGACATCTCTCAAGTAGAGCGTCTTGGCCTGGAGCGCCACGTCGAGGTGGTGGATGAAGTCAACGTTCGCAAAGTCATACATGTTCTCGATGCCGAGAATCTCCTCGACCCAAGTAACGCCATCTTCGGTCGTGACGACTACACGCTTCTTCTCATCGACCTCGTAATGCTCCTCGGCTCTTAAGCGTGACGCTATGCGGGAGAACTCGGTGTACCACTTCCCCGGCTCCCCCACACGCCCTGAAATGATGAGAGGCGTTCGAGCTTCGTCAATGAGGATCGAGTCGACCTCATCAACAATCGCGAATGCGTGGCCTCGCTGCACCATGTGCTCGGGAGTCATCGACATGTTGTCACGGAGGTAGTCGAATCCGAACTCGTTATTCGTTCCGTACGTAATATCAGCTGCGTACTGCGGTCGACGTTCCTCTGGAGTCATCCACCCCTGGACGATCCCAACATCGAGTCCAAGAAACCGATGGATGGCACCCATCCACTCTGCGTCACGGCCAGCAAGGTAGTCGTTGACGGTTACGATGTGGACGCCCCCACCCCCCAGAGCGTTGAGATATGCAGGCATCGTTCCGGCCAAGGTCTTCCCCTCGCCGGTCTTCATCTCAGCGATCATTCCTCGGTGGAGGGCTGCTGCTCCAACGACCTGGACGTCGTAGTGGCGTTGACCCAACACTCGTTTCGCGGCTTCACGCACTGTTGCGAAGGCCTCGATCTCTATGTCGTCGAGTGTCTCGCCATCAAGGATTCGCTGCCGGAACATTGGGGTGCGAGCGGCGAGCTCGTCATCTGAGAGATGCTCAAGATCCGCTTCAAGTGCGTTGACATCTTCAGCGATCCGCTCAAGCCCCCTGAGACGTTTCCCCTCTCCAATCCGAAGTGCTTTGTTAAATATAGACATGCTGAGGGAATATTACGAGGGTAGGCGTCTATCACAGACAATAGCTGATCGAGCACGTGCCACGGTCAGAAGAATTGGCAAGCTCTCCGTCACACCCGGGAGGGCAGCACGATCCAGTTCTCTCTGATCGCGTACAACACTGCTTCGTTGCGTGAGCGGAGACCGAGCTTGTCCAGAATGTTGCGAATATGGTTCTTGACAGTATTTTCAGAGATGAACAAGAGGTCACCGATCTGTGGCGAGGTCTTGCCCTCTGCTACAAGCCCGAGCACCTCGATCTCACGTCCCGTGAGGGTCGGCTTTCGGGTACTGATTACTTCCTGGTGCAGAAGCAGCTCCCTAGTGACAGTGAAGAGTTTTCCCGCCATGACCGGCGAGATAGCAGATCCACCACTCAAGACAATCTCGATCATCGCGACGAGTGCGTCTAAGGGAGTGTCTTTGAGGATGTACCCCCTGGCACCACCGCGGATCGCTGACACAAGGTCTTCCTCGGACTCAGAACCCGTGAGGAGCAGTACTTTGGATGACGGTGAGACTTCCTGGATCTCTCCGAGCACCTGGATACCGGAGAGACCTGGCATAAGAATGTCGAGCAGTATGATGTCGGGTTGCTCACTCGCTGCAACCGCGACTGCCCGCTCGGCATCACCCGCTTCCCCTATCACGTCGTACCCGGCAGCCGTCAAGGCTGCTCTGAGGCCGCTCCGAAACAACGATACATCGTCTACGACCAACAGTCTCTTCATCTCAATTCCAGCTCACTCGGGTTCGATTAATCCTACATTTCCATCGCGACGGCGATACACCACACAGTGCTCATCAGAGTCGGCATTGAGGAAGAAGAAGAACTCATGTCCGAGCATCTCCATCTGCAACATTGCTTCCTCATCTGACATCGGCTTCATCGAGAACCGTTTGGTCCTGACAATTTTGACGCCTTCGCTATCGTCATCATCGGACTGACTAGACACTTGGTTGAGGACTTTGCTCTGTCCCCGGTTTCGCTGGATGAGACGCGTCTTGAGTTTCCGGAGTCTCCGCTCGTACTTGTCGGACGCGAGGTCGACCGCTGTCCGCTCGTCGGCTGCTTCGGCTTCGACGCGGATGATGTGGCCCGCAGCATTGGTTGTGATCTCGACGCGATACTTCTCATTGACGCGTCGGGGATTGCTGCGCTGGCTGAACTCAACGTCGACGTCACCTCTGCTCTCGAAGACTCGCTCTGCGTGCTCGATGCGACCCTCCGCGAATTCACGCATGTCGGGTGCCACTTGCATGTTCTTACCTTTGACTCGAACAGTCACTGGATCTCCTCTCGGTTGACAAAAGCAAACGGGCGCGACGTCAAGGTCGCACCCGCTTGGTTGAAGTTGCTCTGAGAGCATGGCTGCGCTGCTGGTAACCGGTTACCGATCAACCTCCGCCTCGTCGCCACGCCACCTCCCAGGATGGGGAACATCTGCGTTCCTGATCCCATACTACCCGCTGAGGTGGCTACGAGCAACGAAGCTCCCCTCGATTGGAGAGCAGCGAGCGCGCTCATCGATGTCATACCGGTCGTTACGACATCGTCAATGACAACAACCCCCGGGGGCACATCGCGCACCAGAGTGAAAGCAACTGCGTGGCGCTCACGGCGAGATGTTCCAGCCTGACGCTTCCACCACAACGGCGCACGGAGCGCCTTGATGACCGGGAGATCAGTGAGGCGGCTTAACTCGTTTGCGAGGAAGTCGGCCTGATCAATGCCGTACCAGATCCGCCGTGTGAGGGATCTGGGTGCCGGCACGAGGGCAGTAGCGTCCGAACGGAGCCCTGAGACCATACCGGCAGCGAGTAGACGCCCTGCGGGCAGTGACCGGCGGTACTTCAGGTTGTGGAC
>CAYYGI010000035.1:143-9164 GCA_964471085.1 uncultured Acidimicrobiaceae bacterium | reverse complement strand
ACGCGCGTGAGTCCAGTGGTGTAGTAAGATCCTCTGGAGAAGAACCTTTAACTCGGTCCAGCGAGGCCGGAAAGGAAGAGACACGATGACTCATGTCACGATGCCGTGCACCAAGGTGCACGGCTTTTCTGTGCCTGGAGGCCACGAATGCGACAAGTGATGTCCCCTGACGACCTTGGGCGGGTCACCAAACGGATCGCCCACGAGATTATTGAGAGGAACGAGGGCGCAGATGACGTTGTGATTATCGGCATCCCCACGAGAGGGAGACCTTTCGCGGAGCGCGTTGCTGCTGCGCTCTCTGAGATCGAGGGCCGAGAGTTCGCTGCGGGGAGCGTTGATATCGGGATGTACAGAGATGACCTCGACACGAGGCCACGGACAACGATCGGTCCGACTGAGCTCCCCGAGAACATTGATGGCAAGACCGTCATTCTTGCTGACGATGTCCTCTACACGGGTCGCACGATCCGAGCGGCTCTCGATGCGCTCGCGGACCTCGGCCGCCCCGGCTCAGTGCAGCTCGCTGTCGTTATTGACAGAGGACACAGGCAGCTCCCCATCCGCGCTGACTTTGTTGGAAAGAACATCCCGACAGCAGCGACCGAACGGATACTGGTGCGTTTCGATGAGATTGATGGCGAGGACGGCGTCTGGGTGGAGAGAGGAGATGAAACGTGAATCATCTGCTCTCTACTGAACACCTTGATCGAGAGACTCTTGTGGAGCTCCTCGACGAGGCCGATGGGTTCCTTGAAGTGCTCAGCCGGCCAATCCCGAAAGTTCCTGCACTGCGAGGAAAAACAGTTGCAACAATGTTCTTCGAGCCCTCAACTCGGACTCGGATGTCATTCGAGAAAGCGGCCAAGGCTCTCTCGGCTGACACCGTTACCTTCTCACCCGGGACGTCAGCGCTTGGTAAGGGGGAGTCGCTCAAAGATACCGCTCTCACGATACGGGCTATGGGTGTAGACCTCATGGTTGTGCGCCACACATCTACGGGCGCCGCATGGAGACTTGCAGACTGGCTCGACATACCAATCGTGAACGGTGGCGATGGTGCCCACCAGCACCCGACTCAAGCCCTCCTCGACTGCCTGACGATCAGGCAACACTTTGGAACCCTTGATGGCCTGAGAATCGCGATCGTTGGAGATATCAAGCACTCGAGAGTTGCCCGTTCCGACATCTTTGCTATGGCAACCCTTGGTGCCGAGGTGATACTCGTCGGGCCTCCAACACTCCTCCCCTTCGATCCTGAAGCATGGCCAGTGAGTATCTCACACGATCTCGACGCCGTGATTGGGGAGGTCGATGTGGTCTACCTGCTCCGTGTCCAGACCGAGAGAGGGGGCGCGTCTGTCTTCCCCTCACTTGCGGAGTACACAACGAGATTCGGGATGAGCTCTGAACGGTTCTCGCGTCTCAAACCAGAGGCAGTGGTGATGCACCCAGGCCCAATGAATCGCGGTATTGAGATCGGATATGACGTTGCGGACGATGAGCGGGCGCTCATTCTGCAACAAGTAACGAACGGTGTTGCCGCGAGGATGGCTGTGCTGTTCCGACTACTCGGAGGTGAACACGATGCATGATCTTCTTCTCAGAGGCGGGTCGGTACTGACTAGCAAAGGTGTCCGCGTCACAGACGTAGCGATCTCGGAGGGAGTGATCGTAGCGATCGGGAACGACCTTGGAGATGCTGAGCGCACAATCGAGTGCGAGGGTACGTGGGTGGGTCCCGGCTTTGTTGACATGCACACGCACCTGCGTGAACCGGGCCAGGAGTGGAAAGAGGACATTGCGACAGGGACAGCGGCCGCCGCTGCAGGTGGGTACACCGCCCTTGTTGCAATGCCGAACACGGACCCCCCTATCGACGCGGGACACCTCGCGCGCTTCGTCTCCGATCAGGCACGCAGGGCTCAGAACGCGCACGTTGTCGCGTCCGGCTGCCTCACGATGGGGAGGGGAGGGAAGCGGATGGCGCACTTCGATGATCTGTGGGATGCAGGGGTTCGGATCTTCACCGATGATGGCGACACCGTCCAGAATGCGAGCGTGCTGCGTGCAGCCATGGAGTACGTTGCTCAACTCGGCGGTGTGGTCTCACAACACGCGATTGACGCCGATCTCAGTGCAGCGGGATTCATGCACGAAGGGAGTGTCTCCTCGCGCATGGGGATTCAAGGGATCCCACGAGAAGCTGATGACTTGGTGATTGCGCGAGATATTGCACTCGCGAAGCTCACGGGCGTGCGCTATCACGTACAGCACCTCTCGACTGCAGGCGGAGTCGCCCTCGTGCAGGCCGCCAAGGAGGAGGGCATCCTGATTACGGCCGAGGTGACACCACACCATCTCATGTTCGACCACACAGAGGTGCTCTCTCTGGACTCAAAGTTCAAGATGATGCCACCTCTGAGAGAGCCGAGCGACGTTGAAGCCTTGATCGAAGCGCTCCGCGTCGGGATCATTGATGTTGTTGCGACCGACCACGCTCCCCATGACGCAGTCGAGAAGGATGTCCCCTTCGAGGAAGCAATGAACGGAGTGACCGGTCTCGAATGGGCAGCCGCGGTCACCAATAAAGTCGTTGGCCTCAATCAGAGCGACTTCTTTGATCGTATGTCGATCGCCCCTGCAGCTATCGCTGGAATTTCGCGACACGGCGAGCAATTGGCAGAGAGCAGTGCTGCGAACATCGTCGTCTTTGACCCAGAGAAGACGTGGATACCGAGTTCGACACGATCGAAGTCTCGAAATTCTCCCTTCATCGGGAGGGAGCTCACCGGGAGGGTGCAAGCAACCATTCTCGAAGGCACGGTCACGTATGTGGAGTAGCCGATGAGAGAGGGTTTGCTCGTCACCGCCGATGGAGCGGTCTTTCGGGGTCTCTCCATCGGTGTCGAGGGAGTTGCTGTGGGAGAAGCGGTCTTCAACACTGCAATGACGGGATACCAGGAGATCATCACGGACCCCTCCTATGCGGGCCAGGTCGTCGTACTTACTGCAACCCAGATCGGTAACTACGGCACCACCCCTGACGATGACCAATCGAGACAAGTCCACGCGCGGTCCCTCATCACACGTTCTCTGAGCAGGGTTGCATCGTCGTGGCGCTCGAACATGGCCTTTGATGACTACCTCCTCCAGAACAAGATTGTGACACTCACCGAGATCGATACGAGAAGGCTGACTCGTCACATCAGGGAGAGGGGAGCAATGCCGGTTGCTGTGGGGACAGACATCGACGAGGCTGAGCTCGCTGTCCTTGCCGCAGGCGCACCATCAATGGAGGGCCAGGACCTCGTGAGTGGTGTCACTACTCGCGATCAATATGTGAGCACGGCGACCGTCACCAGGGTCGGGCACGTCGTTGCCTACGATTTTGGGATGAAATCCGACATTGTTGCCGCGATGAACGTGAGGGGGATCGATGTCACGATTGTGCCTGCATCTACGACCGCCAGCAGTGTGCTTGCTCTTGGCCCGGACGCCGTCTTTCTCTCGAATGGCCCAGGTGATCCCGCACCCCTGACAGGGCCGATCGCAGAGATCCGGGGACTCCTCGGTCAGACCCCCATATTCGGGATCTGCCTTGGGCATCAACTCCTCGGCCTTGCTCTTGGCGCGAACACGTTCAAGCTGCCGTTCGGCCATCACGGCGGGAATCACCCTGTTCGCAGGATCGCGGACGGTACCGTGGAGATAACTGCTCAGAACCACGGCTTTGCTGTCGACCTGTGGTCGATTACGGGGAGGGAGCGACCAGAGATGCGTGGTCTTGCTACCTCTGACCTTCTCCCGAGCAACGTCGTGACACCATTTGGAGAGGTATCTGCTACGCACCAGAACCTTAATGACGGTACGAACGAAGGGTTGGAATGCCACGACGTCGCTGCATTCTCTGTGCAGTATCACCCGGAGGCTGCACCAGGACCCAACGACGCAACTCTCCTTTTTGACCGTTTCGCCGACATTGTGGGAGGGAACCATGCCGAAGCGCAGTGACATCGAGTCGATCCTCGTCATCGGGTCGGGTCCGATCATTATTGGTCAAGCATGCGAATTTGACTACAGCGGCACCCAGGCCGTGAAAGTGCTTCGCGAGCTCGGGTACCGGGTCATTCTCGTGAACTCGAACCCCGCGACCATCATGACGGACCCAGAGTTTGCTGATGCTACGTATATTGAGCCCATTGTTGCGCCGGTAGTTGAACAGATCCTGCGCAAGGAACGCCCCGACGCTGTTCTTCCGACGCTCGGTGGCCAGACTGCGCTGAACGTGACGATGGAGCTCGCGAAATCCAACGTCTTTGAGGATCTCGGCATCGAGCTCATCGGGGCATCACTCGACGCTATCGAAGCAGCAGAGGACCGGGGACGCTTCAAGGAGCTCATGGAGGCCGCTGGGATGGAGACGGCGAGGGGGACGTACGTGGACTCTGTGGAGGATGCCAAGAGTGTTGCCACCGACCTCGGATTCCCTGTGATGGTGCGCCCGAGTTACATCCTTGGAGGGGGAGGAACCGGCATTGCTCACAATGAGGAGGAGTTCGACCGGATCGTGCACGCAGGCATCGATGCGTCACCGGTTGGCGAGATACTTGTTGAGGAATCAATCTACGGGTGGAAAGAGTTCGAGCTTGAAGTCATGCGAGACCACGCTGATAACGCCGTGGTGGTCTGCTCAATCGAGAACCTCGATCCAATGGGGGTCCACACGGGTGACTCGATCACGGTGGCCCCGACTATGACGCTCTCCGATCGGGAGTATCAGGAGATGCGAGACGCGGCCATTGAGTGCCTCCGGGTCATTGGTGTTGAAACGGGTGGCTCGAACGTCCAATTCGCTGTTGACCCCCAGTCGGGGAGACGGATCATTGTTGAGATGAACCCCCGCGTTTCGCGATCATCTGCCCTTGCATCGAAAGCAACAGGCTTCCCAATAGCAAAGATGGCTGCAATGCTCGCTGTTGGGTTCACTCTCGACGAGATCACGAACGACATCACTGGCGCGACTCCTGCATCATTCGAGCCGGCGCTGGACTATGTGGTCGTCAAGATCCCGAGATTTGACTTCGCCAAGTTCCCTTCGGTCGAGCCGGTCCTTGGTACCGCTATGCAGTCGGTTGGTGAAGTAATGGCTATCGGCCGGACATTCCCTGAGGCGCTTCAGAAGGCGTTGCGGAGCCTTGAGACCGGGAGAGACGGCCTGAATGCTGATCCAGGTGAGGCAGCGTATGCAGATGTCACGGATGACGAGTTATCTGAGCGCGTCGCTGTTGGTTCTCCCGACCGAATTTTCGAGGTCGCTGAAGCCCTCAGACGCGGTGTTGATCCCAGTGTGCTTGCTGATGCAACGTACATCGATCCGTGGTTCATTGATCAGATCGCACAGATCGTTGAGCTTCGGGGAGTCATCGAGTCCAAGGGCATGAGTGCTGAGGTGCTTCGCTTAGCTAAGCGCTCGGGTTTCTCCGACAAACAGCTCGCCTATTTGTGGCAACTCACCACAGCGGATGTTGCTGGGCTGCGCGCTACCCACGGTATCGAGGTCACCTACAAGACGGTAGATACCTGCGCTGCTGAGTTCGAAGCCGAGACTCCGTACTTCTATTCCACGTATGAGGACGAGTCTGAGGTGCCGAGTCCTGGGGAGCGAACGGTGCTTGTGCTCGGGTCAGGACCGAACCGGATCGGGCAAGGAATCGAGTTTGACTACTGCTGTGTCCACGCGGCGTTCGCACTTGAAGATGCCGGATACGAGACGGTGATGCTCAACTGCAACCCGGAGACAGTCTCGACTGACTATGACACTTCGACGCGCTTGTACTTCGAGCCTCTCACAACGGAAGATGTTCTTGCTGTCGTGGCCGTGGAGCAACCTATAGCCGTGATCGTGCAACTTGGCGGCCAGACCCCGCTCGGCCTTGCTCGTGACCTTGAGCAAGCCGGTGTTCACATTGCAGGTACGAGCCCTGATTCTATTGACATGGCTGAAGACAGAGAACGATTCTCAGCGTTGTGTGCTCAACACAGTATCCGCCAGGCCCCCCACGGCACAGCTCGGAGCGTTGCTGAAGCAATGCACGTCGTGGACGAGATTGGTTTCCCCGTTGTTGTGCGTCCCTCATATGTTCTTGGTGGTAGAGCAATGCGGATCATGTACAGCGTTGAAGAGCTCAGCGCATATCTGACAGAGCTCTACGATATGACGGCGGGAGGGGAGGTCGATCTTGCAGACTCCCCACTCCTTATCGACCGGTTTCTTGAATCCGCAATCGAGGTCGATGTTGACGCTGTCTTTGATGGTGATGACATCTACATCGGTGGGATCATGGAGCACGTCGAAGAGGCTGGCGTGCATTCAGGGGATTCCGCCTGCGTGGTCCCACCACCGACCCTCTCGGATTTCGTGATTGATCGCATCCTTTCTGACACACTGAAGTTGGCACGAGCCCTTGAGGTTCGTGGTCTGTTGAACATCCAGTTCGCAATTCGGGGCGACGACATCTGGGTGCTCGAAGCTAACCCCAGAGCTTCAAGAACCGTTCCGTTCATCTCCAAGGCGACAGGAATCCCGCTCGCCAAGGTAGCAACCAGAGTGATGATGGGGGAGAAGCTCGCAGAGATGAGAAAATCCGGTGTTCTGCCTCACATGGCTATTGATCTTCCTTATACGGCCGTCAAGGAAGCCGTGCTCCCCTGGAAGCGTTTCCAGAACGAGGACACACTTCTTGGCCCAGAGATGCGAGCAACGGGGGAAGTCATGGGTGTAGGCGAGACAGCAGCGATCGCGTACTCGAAGGCGCTCCGGGGGGCGGGGCACGCTGTCCCCGACTCTGGTGCAGCATTCATCTCCCTCGCAGATAGGGATAAGGAACGAGGCATCGAGATTGCTCAGAGACTGACCGACCTGGGTTTCAAGCTCTTTGCTACCCATGGAACGGCTGGCTACCTTGCTCGCAACGGCATCGGTGCTACCCATGTTGACAAGGTAGGGGAGGTCGACAAGGTAGGGGGGGGTGCCTACGACCCCGTGCGCTTGATACGAGAGGGCCGCATTGGTCTCATCGTGAACACACCTGCCGGGGGGAGAGCTCGCGGAGATGGGCGAATCATCCGGCTTGCTGCAACGAGACACGCTATCCCGTGTGTAACCACGGCCGAAGGTGGGCTCGCGGTGGTGAAGAGCATTGAAGCTGCCCGTGGCGGAGTCTTTGATGTTGTAAGCATCCAGGACCTCCATGCATCGGCAGGCCTTACAAGAGATACACGAGGATGAGTGGCCAAGAGTTGACCCCGCTGGGAACGAACCTCGGTGGCCATGCACTCTCCTCACCGCTCGTTGCAGCGTCTGGCACGGTCGGGTCAGTTGTTGACTTCGCCAACGTCATCGACTTCTCACTCTATGGCGCTGCAACGCTGAAGTCTCTTGCCCCGGTTGCCTGGCCGGGGAGGCCAGCGCCTCGAATTGCTCCCGGTGAGATCGGGATGCTCAACGGTATCGGTATCCAGAACCCGGGGGTGGAAGCCTGGGTCGAGTCGCACGGCGGCGCGCTCGGCGCTCTCCCAACGCAGATCTGGGGGAGCGTTGTAGCCCATGACATTGACGGTTTTGCTGAGGTTGCAACCGGACTTGCCTCCGCGGGTGTGAGCGCAATTGAAGTCAACCTATCGTGTCCAAACCTCGATGGGGTTCCGTTCGCTCTTGATGCGGGACTCTCGGCTGAAGTTGTGCACAGTGTGCGGTCAGCTACCGATCTGCCCATTGGTGCCAAACTCTCCTCTGACGCCCAACCTATCAGCGCTGTAGCTACAGCCGTGCAGGAAGCTGGCGCAGACTGGGTCGTGATCGCAAATACGGTGATGGGTGCCCGCATCAATCCGAGAACGAGAAAACCTGCCCTGAGTGGGCTGATTGGTGGCTACTCCGGCGCACCGATCCGGCCGATCGCGATAAAGAGCGTCCTTGAGGTCGCAAGAGACGTACCGGGCCTCCCCATAGTTGGTTGCGGGGGAGTCTCCCATGCAGACCATGTTGTCGAGTTCTTCCTTGCCGGGGCATCGGCAGTAGCTATCGGGTCCGCACACTTCAAGACACCGCGAGTAGCAAAGCGGATCACGCGCGACCTCAACCGCTATCTACAGCGCCACAAGATATCGTCGATCACTGAATTGATTGGAGCGTACGAACCATGGTGAGAGAGAACCCAATCATCGTTGCTCTCGACATGCCGACAGCGCGAGAGGCAGTGCTGATGGCTCAGATGGTTGCTCCCCACGTTGGTGCTTTCAAGATCGGTCTCGGGTTGCTGCATGGCCCGGGGCCCGGAACGATTGACGCGCTCGTGCGTGTCGGGAAGCCCGTGTTCGCTGACGCAAAGCTCCACGACATCCCCTCCCAAGTAGCAGCAGCAGCAGAGCGCCTCGGAAAGCATGGTGCGCGCTGGGTCACGGCGCATGCAAGCGGGGGAATCGAGATGCTCGAAGCTGCTGTAGAGGGCTTGGCGGAGGGAGCGGGGGGTGCCGAGGCAGGGATTCTCGGTGTCTCCGTGTTGACATCCCTTGACAAATCAGACCTTGAACGCATTGGAATCCAGAGGACGCCGGGCCAGCTCGTAGGAAAAATGGCGAAGCTGGCCGATGCGGCTGGATGCGAGGGCCTTGTCTGCTCCCCCCTTGAGCTGAACGTTGTTGCTCAGGCGGCACCCAGGCTCAAGCGGGTCACTCCCGGTATCCGGCCAACCGATCTCGGGGACGACCAGGCGCGAACCACAACACCGCAAGAGGCGATCAAGAGAGGCGCCACGATGCTCGTCATCGGGAGACCGATCACCCAAGCCCCCGACCCGGCGCAGGCCGCGGCAACAATACTTGCGGATATCGAACGCTTCACTGTTCGAAACTAAGGAGGGTCTTCCGGTATAAGTGTGGGTGGTGTGACGCTCGCCAGCGTCCCAGCGTCCCAGCGTCCCAGCGTCCCAGCGTCCCAGCGTCCCAGCGTCCCAGCGT
>CAYYGI010000034.1:6736-9175 GCA_964471085.1 uncultured Acidimicrobiaceae bacterium | reverse complement strand
CGTGAGGCGGAGAGGTTCCATGGAGGAGAACGTAGTACGGAGGAACGTCTTACATACTTCGTCCTACGTCCTACGTCCTACGTTCCGCTGCTCTATCGACGGCTCTCCAGGCTCAACCGAGATGATCGAGGAAGCGGGAGATCACGGCGTGGGTGATCTCGGGGCGATCTGCGAGCGGATTATGACCGGCGCCCTTGATGATTGCTAACTCAGATCCAGATATCCCGCGGTTCAAGCTCTGAGCAATCTCGGTATATTTCTCGTCCTGCTCTCCGGCTACAAGGAGCGTTGGTACTGCAATCTCCTGAAGCCGATTCCACACGCTGGGTTGTGCCCCCTGGCCGTAACCGATGAGTGCGGATGCGAGGCCGTGGGACGTATTCTCCTCCCTGACTCCGCGGTCCCAAGCGCGGTGTTCGGCACTCAGGTGGGCAACCGAAGTGAGACCCGTTCTTCTCCATGCTTCGAGAAATCCTTCGATTCCCACACGCTCAATCTCGGTGGCTCGCTCTGCATCTTGCCCCATCCTTCTTGCTCGCTGAGCAGAGTTGCTGATACCAGCATGTGCGGAGATGAGGACGAGTGCCGATATGCAGAGCTTGGTGTCGAGCGCGGTGAGGAGCGCCACTCTCGCGCCCTGGCTATATCCCAGGAGGGGGAGGGGCTCTCCCCTCTCTGCGATGTGGGTGCCGATCGCGGCTGTAACATCGGCGAGAACCGTCGACTGTAAACGGCTTGAGCCGTGTCCGGGCAGGTCAGGAGCGAGAATCGTGCAGTTGAGGAGGGCAGCGGAGGGCGCGAACTGCTCCCCGGTGAGCGAGAAGCCGTGGAGCGCGACTATCTCACGGCCAGCACCGAAACGGCGGAGATGGAGCACAGATTTATGTTTCGCTGATGAGAATCTCGGTAGTGAGGTACTTGTACAGCACAGCAGCGAACGCTGCAACAAACCCGAAAAGTATGAGTTTCTTCATCGGGAGAAGAATAGTTGGCTTGCGATCCTATGGTCTTTGGTTCCAGTTTTCGGTCAAAGGCTGAGACCTGGCTGCAGGCAGTCGATTACGCTTCCCCCATGCCGTGCACTCTGTTCACTCGATTCGGTGCCCCTCTTTTGATGGGTCTCCCGAGTCTGTGCCTATATGCGTGAACTCGGGGCAACGGATCGCGCAGTTGCTTCCAAGGCGAAGGCATATCTTGAACTGTCGAAACCTCGGATTATTGAGCTTCTTCTGATCACCACCATTCCTGCCACTGTGGTTGCCCAGGATGGCTGGCCCGGTTTGCTGCTCGTAGCCGTCGTGCTGGTAGGGGGAACGCTCGCAGCCGGGGGTGCCAATGTCATGAACCAGGTCTTCGACCGCGACATCGACCGGATCATGAACCGTACATCAGGGAGACCACTTCCTACCGAGAGGCTGTCGCAGAAGGGGGCAACGATATTTGGGCTCGTGTTGGGTGTGGCAGGTTTCGTCGTCCTGGCTGTCGGGACGACGATGCTCGCTGGCATTCTTGCTCTCGCCGCTTTCGCGTTCTACGTGCTCGTCTACACGATGTTTCTCAAGCGTTCGACAACTCAGAACATTGTGCTCGGTGGCGCGGCTGGAGCAGTTCCAGCTCTGATTGGGTGGGCTGCTGTCACGGGGGATCTCGCCACAACGCCGTGGGTGATGTTCGGCATCATCCTCTTCTGGACGCCTCCGCACTTCTGGGCGCTCTCGATCAAGTATGAGGAGGAGTATCGAGAGGCAGAGATTCCCATGCTCCCTGTTGTTGCAGGTGACGAGGTGGCCTTCCGCGAGATCGCGTGGTACTCGGTGGTCACTGTTGGTGTGAGTCTCCTGCTCATACCCGTCGCTCTCCTTGGATGGATATACGTGGCAGTTGCGGTTCTCCTTGGCGTCTGGTTGTTGATTGCAGCAGTGAGGCTTCGATCTGATCGGGCGAGATCGATGCGGTTCTTCGGATTCACGAACTTGTACCTCGCAGGAGTCTTCCTCGCGATGATGATTGATCGCTTGGTCAGTACTGCGTATGTTGGAGGGGGAATGTTCTGGATGGTTGCAGCAACGGTGCTCGTTGGCGCCGGCGCGATCGCAATTCTCGGGATTGAGTTCTCCTCTGATGCCCGCCCTCCAGGGGTATCTCGCAACCGGCTGGTTATAGAAGTGGGTATCACAGGTGGTTTTGCGTTCCTTCTGATCTGGGTCGCATGGATCGCGGTCGCTCCAACCCTGTAGCAGGTCAGTGGGTTCTCTCTGGGTAGTCTGGGCCTTGTCGAGCGAAGACGAGTCGGCTAGATTTATGGTCAATACACCAACCAAGTGACAGTGATGCCAAACCACGAGATTGAGGACCTTCGCCGGGAGATTGATCGTATTAACAAACAGCTCCTCGCACTCTTGACCAAGCGCCAAGAGGTATCCGTAGCGATTGGAGCAC
>CAYYGI010000034.1:0-6636 GCA_964471085.1 uncultured Acidimicrobiaceae bacterium | reverse complement strand
GCGAGAAGCGGATCTCCTACAGGAGTTCCGGAAGGAAGCAGTGGTTGCTGATCTCGACCCTGACTACGTTGAGGAGTTCATGCGAGTCATTCTTCAGCACTCCAGGGCTGCACAGCGAAGAAAGGCGAGGGACGATGTGTGATGTTGAGTCCTCGTGGGGGAGATGACGTGAGATGGAGATAACTCTCGGTCCTGATGGGCTTGCACGATGCTGGTGGGGGAGCGGGGAGGAGATATACGAGCAGTACCACGACACGGAGTGGGGCTTCCCTCAGGGGGAGAGTCATCGCCTCTTCGAGAAGATCTGCCTGGAAGGGTTTCAGTCCGGCCTGAGTTGGCTAACTATTCTTCGGAAACGCGAGAACTTCAGAGCAGCGTTCGCTGACTTCGATCCGGGTGTTGTCGCGACTTTCGGTGAGGGAGACGTTGAGCGCCTCCTCCAAGACGCTGGGATAGTCCGGCATCGTGGAAAGATCGAAGCGACAATTGGCAATGCCCGCCGGGCGCTCGAAGTCGCTGATGAGTGGGGGTCTCTTGGAGCGTACTTCTGGTCGTTCGAGCCCCCTCGTGCCGCTCCGCCCAGGAAGATCGCTCCAAGTACGGATGTCTCAACTGCATTCTCCAAGGATCTGAAGCAGCGCGGTTGGCGCTTCGTTGGGCCGACTACCGCCTACGCGTTCATGCAAGCAGTGGGCCTGGTGAATGACCACTTGGAGGAGTGCTTTGTCCGAGAAGAAGTTGAGCGGGCCCGAGAACAATTTTGACCCGAGTTCCCGGTGGCGGACTCGGTACACCCAGGCAGTTGCCAACCGGTGGCACGATCAGGATTGAGATGAATGGGGTCCATTCTGAGCGGCTGCAGCCCGCCGGTATCAGGAGTTAGCCGTCATCAGCCCGTTGCACTCCATACTCTCGAAACCGGTTCGCGTCGCTGTGAGGGAGAAGCACGGTCACCACGGTGCCCGTCTCGCTGTGCTGGGTGAAGAGAACATCTCCCGAGTCATGGAGATCAGCCAAGACTCCTCCGTGTATGTACGGGATCTCAAGATGAAGCTCGACTGTAGCGGCGCCGAGACCGGCGACGATAGCCTCGAGGAGGTCTTCAATACCCTCCCCCATCTGTGCCGAGATGAGTTCTGCATCGGGATGTAACGCTCGAAGCCGCGCAACAGCAGTATCGCTGATAGCGTCGATCTTATTGAACACAATTATCTCGTCCACGGTGTCGGCACCAATCGCTGTGAGAACTTGGCGAACGGAGTTGATCTGATGATCAGGATCCAGATCAGAGGCATCGACGAGATGGAGGAGGAGATCTGCATCTGCAACTTCCTCAAGTGTTGACTTGAATGCTTCGACTACCTCGTGTGGCAGATCGCGAACGAAACCGACGGTATCCGAGAGCAGTGCTGCGTGTCCGTGGGGAAGACTCAGCTTCCGCACAGTCGAGTCGAGCGTCGCGAAGAGTTGGTCAGCAACGAGCACGCCAGCGTCAGTGAGCTGATTAAAGAGCGTTGATTTGCCGGCATTCGTGTATCCGACGATCGCGACAACACGGTCGTTGGAACGTCTCCTCGCCTTGCCACGTGTCCGTCGCGACCGCTCTGACTCCGCCAGGATCCTCTCAATCTTGCGGATACGATCGAGGATTCGTCGGCGGTCCGTCTCGAGTTTCGTCTCACCGGGGCCTCGCGTGCCGATGCCTGCACCGAGGCGGCTCAGTTCTACGCCCTTCCCGTGGAGCCTTGGGAGCTGGTATCGGAGCTGCGCAAGTTCGACTTGTAGCATGCCTTCCTTTGTGGAGGCATGCTGAGCAAAGATGTCGAGAATCAGTGCAACACGGTCGACCACGTCGCACTCGAATGCTTGTTGGAGGTTGCGTTGCTGGGCAGGTCCGAGGTCGTTGTCGAATACGACGACATCAATGTCCTCAGCATGCGAGATAGCTACGAGTTCGGCGAGCTTGCCACTGCCGAGGAACGTTGCTGGGTCGGGTCGTTCGCGGCGCACAAGCATGGTGAAGACGGGGTCAGACCCCGCTGTATCCGTGAGCAACTCGAGTTCGCGCAGACTCGCCTCGCCAGCAGCGCTCCTGCTTTTGGAACGGACGAGACCGATGAGTAGCGCCCGCTGGCGCGAGACATCGAGGTCGGTGATGCTTGCGGTGAGACGTTGGCGCTGCCTGCCTGGGCGTGAAGTATCCGGTTCGGACATGAGCGAAAGATAGCTGCTCCCCGCACATGAGTTCTCCCTTTGAACCCGTCTCTACCCCAGAGAACCGCAACGTCATCGCTCCAGGGTTGGTCGGACTCTCACTGGTGGGGAGAAAGACTGGCAACATATTTGGACCTTGCCGCAATCGATTCCGGATCGCTAAAGACATCCGCTGCTGATCGAGCATCGTCTCGAGATGAGTCACCGGCAAGTATCTCGGCAACATGCAGTTTGGTGAGCATGACCGGTGCTCTCGGTTTTGATGCAATTACTTGGGCAAGTTCGGTAGCTGTAGAGACCACATCATCCGGGTCGACAACTCTGTTGAGGAACCCAGCGGACATAGCTTCCGCCGGAGTGAATCGTCGACCGGTCAGAACCAGTTCTTTCGTGCGTGCGGCACCGAGTTCTCGCACGAGCCGTTCGATCCCGCCCCAAGCAAGCGGAATGCCGAGGTTGATCTCGGGGAGCGAGAACACGGTGTCAGTAGCAGCTACGCGTAGGTCGCATGCAGCGGCGAGCACGAGTCCGCCTCCAACGACGAATCCGTGAAGTGCGGCAATCGTGATCTGGGGGAGTGATTCGATGGCATCAGCCATCTCGCCCCCCAGCTTGAAACCGGTGTACAGCCTCTCACCGTCCTCGGGTGCCATCGTTGAAGGAGCGAGTGTGGTGACGTCCACTCCGGCACAGAATGCCCTCCCCGCGCCCCGGATCACTACAGCTCTTGCCGGCGAGCTCGAGAGGGTTTGGGACGCCAGAATCAGCTCACGTTGCAGTTCGAGGGAGAGCGCGTTGAGCCGATCTGGGCGGTTGAGCGTCACTACGGCGATCTGGTTCGATATCTCGATCGTGAGATTCTCGAAATTCATTGCACTCCTTTGGCAGTAGGGAGAAAATAGTACTCTCTCCCTCCCCCGGCTGGTACCTCTTTTCTCGGGGCTCTTTCCTGCTTGCTTCTCTTCTTCTGGTACATTGAAGGAGGGAGGCTCCATGCATACAACGGTTCAACACATTCTTGACACGAAGGGGAGTGCGGTCTGGAGTATCGACGTTGATGCGTCAGTACTCGAGGCGCTCGAGCTTATGGCCGAGAAGAACCTCGGCTCGTTAGTCGTTACTAGAGATGGCGTTTTCGTCGGCATCATGTCTGAGCGGGACTACGCGCGGAAGATCATTCTGAAGTCGAGGCGCTCCCAAGATACGCGCGTCTCTCAGATCATGACGCCCGACCCCATCACCGTCGAACCATCAAAGACGGTGTCACACTGCATGCAATTGATGACAGAGAATCGGTTCCGCCATCTCCCCGTCACTGTGGAGGGTAAACTTGTGGGACTCATCTCGATCGGTGACGTCGTTGCGGCTGTCATGGAGGATCAAGCTTTCCTCATCGACCAACTGGAGAGCTACATCAGAGGCTGATCGTTACTTCCGACGTTCGAAGACTGCCTGGTCGAACGGCTCGATCATGATGCACTCCCCAGGGCACTCCTCAGCGGCTTCGACGACCTCGCCATGCACAAGAGTAGGAACTCGTGCAACGCCGCTTGAACCCCCCGGTGCATCTTCCCCGTTAAAGACAAGATCCGTACCCCAGTGGGTGGCTGTCTCCTTGACAACCCAGAGACCGTCGCTGCGTTCCTGGAAAACATCAGGAGCGATCTCGGAACAGATCCCATCACCGGTGCACAGATCTTGATCTATCCAAACCATCAACTCTGCGTCGGGCATGTCGCTCCTTAAGATCGAACGTAACCACAGAGAGGTTAGCCCTCATGGCGCAGTGCACGTCCTTCACGAACGCATCCGGGTCTACCCTCTTGTGCGGAGGCGACTGCGTACCTGGTGGACGTCACGGACTTCAAATCCGATGAGGGGGCGAGAGTTCCCTGGCGGGTTCGATTCCCGTCCGCCTCCGCGAACCGAGAGCGTCCAAAGCGCAGAAGAGAACCAGAATCCTCTACTCATCCCGCCCAATCAGCGGGTTAGCATCGCTGTACAGGGCGTCGATAGAGTCTCCATACTTCGCAATCACGGCGCGCCGCTTCACCTTGAGTGACGGTGTAAGCATGCCATTCTCCGGTGTGAACCCCTCCGCTTGAAGAACGAAGCCTCGAACCCGTTGATACTGCTTGATCGAAGATTGGGCGCGGTCGAGCTCGGCTTGGAAGAGATCCTTCACCATCTCAGTGTCGAGGAGCACGTCGAGATCCGAAGCATCAAGCCCCTGAGCTTCGGCCCACTTGTTCAGGTACTCGACGTCGGGGACCACAACGGCGACGTTGTGTGGCCGTTGCTCCCCGTGCACCATGACCTGGCTGATATATCCAGAGAGCTGAAGCTGTTCCTCGATCGGTGAGGGCACAACGTACTTGCCGTTCTCCAGCTTGTACTGCTCCTTGATGCGCCCCCGGATAAAGAGGTAGCCGTCCGCATCGACATGTCCAAGGTCCCCGGTGCGAAACCCACGGTTGTGGGTGAATACGGCTGCGTCCTCCTCAGGGAGGTTGTAGTACCCGAGCATGACGTTCGGGCCGTGCACGATGATCTCGCCACTCTCCCTGTCACCAGTGACGTCGGTGTCAATCTCCACGGTGACTCCCGGGATTACTCGACCGACCGATCCAAGACGACGTGCCCCCTTGATGTTGCATGTGACAATGGGGCTCGTCTCTGTGAGCCCGTATCCCTCGTACACCGTGATGCCTACAGCGGAGATGAACTCAGCGACATCAAGGGAGATTGCGGCACCACCGGAGAACGCGTACTTCAATCTTCCCCCAAAGGCGTCACGCACTTTCGTGAAGACGATCCTGTCGAAGAATTCATTCTTGAGGTCTATTCCGCGGCTCCGCATGCCGACTTTCTCGAGCTCGATTCGCTTGCGCCCATTCGCCATTGCTGCATCGAAGAGCTGCTTCTTTGCACCGCCCTCAGCTTCTATCCGCTTGCGCAGGCCGTCGTAGACGCGGTTGAACACGGTTGGCACGGCGACGAGGATCGTCGGCTTGATTTCGGGCATGTCGCGGGTGAGGGTCCTTGCACTCGTAAGACCAGTGGATGCACCGAACCGGGTCAACGCGTGCAGTTCAACTGTCTGGCCAAAGGAGTGCGCCCAGGGGAGGAAGGAAGCGGATCGGTCTGACTCTTCGAGCGGGAAGATTGCTGAGACAGCGTTGATGTTCGACATGAAATTGTCGTGCGACAACATGACCCCTTTTGGGTCTCCTGTCGTGCCAGACGTGTAAATGAGGCCAGCGAGATCTCCGCTCACAACCGAGGCGACGGGAGTGGGATTCTGTAGCCCTCGAGCGAGCAGGTCGGTGTAGTCGATCGCTTCGCCTCCGGAGGGATCATCGATCACGATCACGGTGGTGAGATCGGGGAGGTCGTCTGCTACTTCTTCAATCTGGGCTCGGATCCCGTCGGTGGCCGCGAAGAGAACTTTTGCAGCACAGTCCCGGAGAATGAACACCCAGTCGCTCTGGGTTTGCGCCTCGTACATGGGAACCCAGACTGCACCAAGTGAGTATGTGGCGTGCGCCCCGACAGCCCACTCAACTCGATTGTCGGAGATGATCGCAACCCGATCGCCCTTCGTGATACCGAGAGAGGAGAGACCACCGCGGGCCTTATCTATCTCCTCTCCGAACTCCGCATACGTTATCCAATGCCACTCGCCATCTATTCCCCGTTGGCCGAACAGCGGGTTCTCCGGGTACTCCTCAACGCTGGAGGTGAGCATCTCGACGAGGGTGGTTGCGTCAGTGGCCATAGAACGTCCTTTCAGTCTGGAACTAATAGTAGACACTTTTGGATCTCGGATCTCGGATCTGACGTAAGCTCCTCCTCTATGGAGGATCACAACGAACTCGGGACACTCATTCGTGAGGCGCGTCTGGGACGTGGCCTCTCGCTCGGTCAGTTGGCAACTGCTGTCGGTCGCTCGTCTTCGTCTGTGCGGCGGTGGGAGCGAGGAGAGGTTATGCCTGCGGCGCGAGTGCTTGGGCCACTCGCAGAGGTGCTGGAGATTGACCTATCGGAGCTGGAGGGAGCAAAGAGTCGCATAGCTCAACTCGGTGTGTTGGGTGGCGAGGGTTCCGGGGTTCCTGCTTCGACCGTCGAAGAACCTGTCGTGGTGAGTCAAGACCCGGCACCAAGGCCACCCCAAGAGCATCCCGAGCGGGAAGCCGCTCAGGTCGGTGTGTTCTCGGATGTCTGGCGGGTCGTCACTGCTGGGCGTCAGTATTGGATCGGTTGGGGGAGGGGGCTGCTCACAGCTAGCGTGCTTCTCGCGATGTTTCTCATCTTGCTGTGGGCGCTCGGAGAGCTCTTCGGAGCCATTGGTGCGATCGTGGACTCATTCGAGATCGGATCGTCTCCCACCCAGGACAGAGAACCGTAGAGCGGAGGACTCCC
>CAYYGI010000033.1:5812-9247 GCA_964471085.1 uncultured Acidimicrobiaceae bacterium | reverse complement strand
GCGAACGGGTGAACGGCGCCTGCACCTTCTTGAAGCAACAGATTTCCGACAACGGTAAGGGTCCAGCGTGAATCCACGATGTCGTCTACGAGGAGCACCGGGCCACTTCTCACATCTCGAACTGCAATTGCAGTGAGCACGTTCCGCGCCTGCTGATAGCTGTTCTGCATCTCATTTTGCGGAGGATTGTCAGCAACACGGATCACGGCTTCAACGAACTCGATCTCAAGAGTATCAGCGAGCCTTTGAGCGAAGTCGATGACAACACCACCCGAGATTCGGCTCGGTACGGCTGCCAGCCAGATCGGGGCTGGGTGGGGGCTCCATCTACGGATGAGTCTGGCTGAGGCGTCTATAAGCTGATCATCGAATCGACTGGTCTCGTACTTACCTCTCTGGACAAGCTCTCCCCATCCGGGGTCGCTGTATCTCGTGAGTGCATGGCCTTCCTCCAGGCGATGCTTTCTGAGGTTCAATCCCCGGAGGGCGCTCGGGGCTTGCTTGCGGGGTTCGATCACTATTGGTTCGAGTTTGATGAAGTTGTGAGCCTCGGAGGAGAGCAGCGGGTCGACGGTCGGGTCGAGCGGGTTCCCCGCGCAATTTGCGCAGCGCCCACATGCCGGAGCGGGGTCGTCGAGCTCAGAGCGCAGGAATGCCATCAGGCATGCATCAGTGGTGATGTAGCGTGCCATTGCTTCCTGCTCGCTCCGCCTGGCTCTGTTGACGGACTCGACTCGTTCCCTCGGATACGTCCAGGCCCGAGCGGAACGGAACCATGTGCTCTCTTCTCGATACACGGCTTGCTCAACTTCAAGCAGTTTCAGCGTGCCGTCGAGGCGGGTCCACTGCATGTTGACGTGTCGGAGGAGATCTGTTCGGCTGAGACCGTTCGCACTGCCGAGTGCGTTGAGAATCGCGTTCGTCACTTCCTCAGTGGGGAAGGCTGTCTCGATGAAGTAGTCCTGGATGCGGACATCTTCTGCACCTGCAAGCGCAATGCCGTACGCCTTGTCGACTGCACGCCCTGCCCGTCCAACCTGCTGGTAGTACGCAATAGGGGAGCCGGGAACCTGGAAGTGGATGACGAACTGAATGTGAGGGTTGTCGTATCCCATTGCAAGGGCCGAGGTCGCAACGACGACTTTGAGATGATTCCCAGAGAGACGCTCCTCGATCTCGATGCGGTCCTCGGTCTCACTCTGGCCGGTGTATGCCTCAGCGTCGATGCCCTGCGCCTTAAGGAATCGGGTGACTCGCTTGGCATCAGTGATTGTGAGCGTGTACACGATGCCTGCGCCGGGGAGTACTGGAATAGTTTTAGCGAGCCACGCCATGCGATCCGCTTTGTTCGGCATGTTGATGACCTGTAGACGGAGGCTTGGCCTGTCGAGCGTTCCGCGGATGACCGTGAGGCTCGAACCGAGCTGCTCCTCGATGTCTGCAACGACTCGGTCGTTCGCTGTGGCTGTTGTGCCGAGCACCGCTGTTGACGGTGGTATAGCCTCGACGATTTGCTGGAGCCGCCGGTAGTCGGGGCGGAAATCGTGTCCCCAGTCCGAGATGCAGTGAGCCTCATCGATGACGAGGAGCCCAAGTCGGTTCAGGAGGTCCGGGAGGATCTCTGATCGAAACTTCGGATTGTTGAGGCGTTCGGGGGAGATGAGGAGGAGGTCGATCTCATCGTTGTCGATAGCAGCGAAAACTTCGACCCAGTCGTCCCGGTTGCTGGAGTTCACCGTCTCTGCGGTGAGGCCCAGTCGAGACGCTGCTTCGATCTGGTTCCGCATCAACGCAAGCAGGGGAGAGACGATGACGGTCGGTCCGGTCCCCCGTGACCGCAGGATCTTGGTGGCAATGAAGTAGACCGCTGACTTCCCCCATCCGGTTCGTTGCACGACAAGCGCACGGCCTCCTACTGCTGTGACTGCCTCAATGGCTTCCATCTGTCCTGGATGGAAGGTCGCTTCGGCATCTGCCGTGAGGTCGTGAAGGAGGGCGAGTGGTTCATGCGGTTGGATCATTCTCAGTGACGATACCTTGCGAGTGTGACGGCTACGGGGAGTAGAGCCCGCTGGACGCGTTCTTTGCAGAACGCAGAGCTCAGTGCCTCATAGGGCCGGTCATGTCGAGCCGAAGGTGCTCAAGGAGTGTGGCCTCCCCGAACGGTGTGAGCTCCGCTGTTCGGGAGAGAACCTGTTGGGGTCCTGTGAACCCACCGAGCACACCGAGTGGTCGTCTAACGCTCCACCAGGCCCTCTTCACATCCCATATGTCTGGCAGCTCGGCCTCGGTACGCCACCCGTAGGCCATGAGGATCGGGTGAGCCTCATCGGCCAGAACGTCTTCAGTCGTCTCTCCTTCGAGTATGAGAAGAGTGAATATTTGCAGAACGGCGGCGGTCCATATGTGAGAAGTGAGGGATGCCGCAACCGTGCGCCAGGCGTACTCCGTGTCGTTCGTCATCCGGCGCCCCTTCACGGTTGTCTTGACGGTGCCTTTGCGGTGACGAATCGCTCTTGAGTCCAGCAGCAACTCGTGGAGCGCCATGAGCTCCATCGAGTCAGATTCCTTCTGTGGCGCATCCCCGATCCAGCCCTTCTCCCATCCGAACCGCTCGGCACCGGAGTGAACCATTGCGGTTGGGAGATAGCCTGCCTGGGTCATCTCGACATCGTCTACGCACCACTCAAGGAACCACAAGATCGGGTCCATGTGGGTGTCGAGATCAGTCGGTGGTTGTATCGGATGAAGCAAGCGGTTGGCGTGGCGTGCCATGAGCGCGTGGAGCTGCGGTGCTCGGCCTTCGAGTAGATGCAGCCTGCTGTAGAGGCGTTCGGTAGTAACCGCGGAGCGCCACGACTGCCCTGGGAGTTCCGGATGTTGGCCATCGAGCACTTCTGTGGTGATCGCCGCCGCCTTCGCCTTCCATCCTCGGGCACCCGGGGTTATCCGACCGTCACGTATCGCCTCCTCAAGTGCGTCGTCGACTGCCTCGTGCGCCGACATCTCTTCGGAGCCCAATAGGTCGCTCCACGTGAAGTCATCGAGATCTGGTGGGTGGATTCCGGACGCAGCGAACGCCTTCTTAAACGATTTGAGACCCTCCTCGTGCCCCCGGTCGTGGGCGGCAATAATTTCGGATGTCTGGGTGGACCGGAACACTGACGCGTACGACTCGAGGCCGAGGGCATCAAAGAGGGTCGCGCCGGCGGCGAGGGCGTCGCGTCGATCCTGGTCGCTCACCATCCACTTGACCGAGAGGTCGTACCAAGCGAACCGCTGCACCCGAGATAGGCGGATTGTGTCGACATCATTCTCACCGGCGATCCACTCATACACCGCTCGCGCGTCGTTAGCGGCACCAGCGTCTTGCCGTGCCATCTCGGTCAGCACCATCTCTACTTTTCTGGGAAGCATGGACAAACGCTACCGCAG
>CAYYGI010000033.1:3311-5712 GCA_964471085.1 uncultured Acidimicrobiaceae bacterium | reverse complement strand
TCTGTAGCACAGTGTGCTACAGTGAGTGGATGGAGAGAGAGATCACTCAGCGAGAACTACGGAACGAGAGTGGGAAGATCATGCGCGAGGTCGACCAGGGCAAGAGCTTCATCGTGACTCGTAACGGTGTCCCTGTTGGGGAGCTTACCCCCTTGCACCGGAGTCGATTTGTCTCAGCCGAGACCGTGGTTGCTCGCTTCCGAGCTGCACCGACACTCGACTACGGACGCTTCCGTGCGGATCTAGACGCAGCCACAGACCAAGACGTGATGCCTCGTGTCTGAAAGCAGAAGGGTGCCGAGAGGCATCCTCGATACCTCTGTCGTCATCGATCTTGACAAGCTCGATGCGTCCGACCTTCCGGCCCAAGTGGCGATCAGTTCAATCACCTTGGCAGAGCTCGCAGCAGGCCCCCAGGCCACAACCGACCCAGACGAACGGGGTCGTCGACAAGACCGTCTCCAGCGGGCCGAGGCGGTGTTCGAGCCGTTGCCCTTCGATGCAGACGCAGCGCGCGCCTATGGCAGAGTGTTCAACGCTGTCATGGCCGCCGGACAGAAAGCTCGGGGAAGACGGGCAGTAGACCTACTCATCGCAGCGACTGCACTCTCCGTCGGCCTCCCTCTCTATACCCGCAACGGAGACGACTTCCAAGCCCTCGACCACCTGATCGACGTGGTAGTCGTCTAAACGCGCCACGCTCACCGTTGCGCCGGCCTGGATCTCACGAGACAGTATTCGGTCACGATAAGGCCATCTCCACCTGCTCCACGAGCATGCGGACCGTATCTCGTTCCGCATGGGTGAGCTCACCGTTGGTGTCAAGCGATCCACGCAGGCCTGACACGACCATCGAGGCCATCTGAGCCGCGTCGCTCAGGGGAGCAAGGGGGGTGAGCAGGCTCTCGAGGGATGCGATAGTGGCTTCGTCATCGAATCCTTCTGTAACGAAGACAGCTTTATCCGTGCGGTTCGCCAGGGCAGTCACGAGGTCTGTGAGGTGATCGGCGAGCGCGACCATCTTGTTGTAGTCGAGCCTGTCGGGTGTGTCGGTCGGCATGTGGTAGTGCTCCGAGCGTCCCACGGTGTAGAAGAGGAAGGGTATCCCTGCATGCATGAACGCGTCGTAGTCAGACTTGGATTCGATGATGTAGTTATCGATGCGCCGAGGTCGGATCCCCGGCTGATCCGGCAGGGAGTCGAAGAGAGCTCCGGTATCAGTGGACTTCTCTGCACCGAGCACGAACACCGAGTCCCGGACCTCTGCGGGGAGACCAGCCGGTCCCAAAGCATGGCCCACGAGATCAAGACAGATCATCATATCAATGCTGTCGAGGGGGAGCGTCGGGTTGTCAACGAACCACTGCGAACCCATGACGGGACTCAGGAAGTACGGAGGTTCCTCTGCGTCGAAGAGTGCAATGATCACTGAACGGTCAAGGTCTCTCGCCTGAAGCTGGGAAGCGACTTCAAGGGTGATTGCAACGGCGGCAGCGTTGTCGTCTGCTCCCGGATTGTCAACACCGCAGGCGTCGTAGTGCGCACCGATCAGCACACAGCGATCACCTCTCCCGGGGATGCGGGCAAGGAGGTTCGAAGCACCGATACTCGGGATCGCTTGCTCGAATCCACGCTCGCCTATGGGTTCCAGCCCCAACTCCTCGAGCCGGTTCTTGAGGTAGGCGCGTGCAGCGAGACCGCCGGAGGTGCCGGGATTGCGCGGTAGGCACTCGGGCGAACACAGATACTCAACGACTTCTTGCATCGTCATCTCCTCGACTTGATGATCGCGAACATAAAGAATCCACCGGCCATGACGATAGGGGCGCATCAGAGGGGAGCGCGTAGTCCGAGACGCGTATCCGACCCGTTCTCATGATCCCGGAGCTTCGTTGAAGACCTGTTGCCCTTAACGGGGTAATAGGGTACAATTGGCGTATGGCCCAAGGACGCGAGATCGTATCGGTTGATGACAGAGGACGTTCGTACCTCACAAAGCTCGGATTCGTAAAGGGCATGATGCTCGTCGCTGACCCCGTTGCGGGGGAGGAGCTGGCCTGGATTATCCGGCCCGGGAGGGTCGTGACCGACGTGGAGCTCGCGATCCTATCCGACCCCGACAACGTGGCCTCGTTGCAGCGAGCAGCTTCCGAATTGCTCGCAGGTGACAACACTCTTGAACTGATGTAGTTGACACGCCACACTCACAACAAACAAGATGGAAGTTGTCGGCCTGCCAGAGTTCCTGCGCTGTATGCGTTCGGTGATCAAGACCAACCGAGATGATGCGGACCTTGATGCGTTCCTCCAGCGTCTTGAGGTGGAACACGCATCCGCTGCCATGCGAGCGGCACGGATTCACATTCCCGACAGCGATGTCGAGCTATGGGCAACGTGTGAG
>CAYYGI010000033.1:0-3211 GCA_964471085.1 uncultured Acidimicrobiaceae bacterium | reverse complement strand
CAAGGCGGGCGAGGAAGTGACCTGGCCATCCGACGAACTGCTCACGGCAGCCGCCGATGCGCCAGCCGACGGAGTCGAGCGTCATCTGCTCATTATTGCGGCCATCGAATCGATACTCGGCAAGCAAGTCATCGTTGTTGGTGGCATGGCGGTGAACGTGTTCGTTCGCACGTATCAACCCACAGACATCGATCTCGTGGGCGCGGTCACGTTGGCGGATCGAGAGCTGCTCGTTGAACACGGGTTCTCGTGGGGCGGTATCGGACACCGGCACCTCTCTCTCGTCATGCCGGACGGCGAGATCGTGCTCGTAGAATTCCCCGACGACGTCCTTGACGGTGTTTACCCACCGGTTTGGCACGAGATCACAGCCGGTGTCGGCGTGTGGATGATCTCGCTGGTCGATCTCGTCATCGACCGCTTGGTGCAAGCAACGGATGGAACACCTGTCACGTGGGATGCCGCAGTCCATCTTGTCGCGGCGACATTCGATCGTATTGATTGGTCATGCGTGCTTGAGGTGGCGCACTCCCCGGACAACGCCGTTCTCGGGGTTCCTGACCTCGCGGTCTCGATTCGCAAGGAAGCTGCCCAGCGCTTGGGAATCAGGTGACCGCGAGCGCGGATCGCGCTCGAACCTATAAGGGATCAGTTCAGTCCCAGTGCTCGTCGGAGTCTGTCGACGTCAAAGGTTCCGGCGTCTCCCTGGCCCGCCTGATCGAACGAGTCAAGCAGCGCAATGAGGTCCTCGCGCCGTGTCGGGTCCGCGGCGGCTTGGTGCGGCGTCAACCCCGAGAGGGCGGGGATGCTCTCATCGAGCCACCGGTCCTCCTGGTCCCGCATGAGCTGGCGCAGGAGCTCCTCCATCTCGGGAGCAGGTGGTGCCATTTCCTGTGTGGGCGGGGTGAGTGACTCAAGGTCATGCGGCGACCTCAGCGGGGTTCTCTCGTCGGTGATCACCTCGAGATGCGAGAGAGCGTCCAGCACGAGTTCAAGGCGCTCCTCTGAGATCGTCTCGATGATGAGCTCGTTCCCCACTCTGCGCAGCGTGGCGCGCACGATCGAGCTTCCCGCCTCGTTCTCGAACATCCACGTCCATGTCGATTCATCGGAGCGGTCGTACAGCGCGTCGAGATCACGCTCGAGCTCCTCCCACCCGATCGTGACGGGCCGGGTCCGACACTCGCACAGCACCATGTCCTGGCCCTCGGTCGTGGTGAAGCGGGGAGGGGCAATGACGTGGCCGTACCATTCAGCGATATCCGTCGAGTTATGCGGGCCGTCAAGGAGATCGAGGAGAGAGTCGCGGTGTCGGAGATCTACCGCAACGGGGTGTCCAATGAAGCGATCGGCACCGAACGCGGCGGCGATCCTTGTGAAGATCAGGTTCCCCGATCGCATCGTTCGGGATCCCAACACGTCATACACCTCGACCTGCTCCCCAGTTGAGGTGTCTCGCATCACGACGATCGGCTCTTCGGGATCAGCTACCACCTCCCAGAGGCGGCGGTCGCTCAGCGCCCAAAGCTCGATCATGTCGAGCTCGTCACCGGGGAGCAGCGGCCCCCACTCATCGATGAAGTCACCGATGGCAACTTCCAAGGCCACGACGTCCAAGAAGAACGGGTCATCCAACATGCGGTCGACGTCGTCGGCAGCGTTGCGCTCGTCGACCTCGGCGGCAGCACGAGCCAATTCCCAGACAGCTCGGGAACCGTTGGAGAAGGTCACAAACTGATACAGCTTCCATATCAGCCACTGGGTTCGCTGTGACCCATCAAGGACGGGATTGACGGCGCAACACACCTTGAATTTCCTCCCCGATCCACACGGGCAGGGGTCGTTGCGACGAGTGCCTTCGTACGGCACAAGCAGGGCGCTGAGGAACTCGACTTCAACACTCGTCGGGCTGATTCTGCGCGCGAGCCGGAGTGCTTCCTTTCCTTCGCCGCGGAGCGAGGCGAAAAGGCTGAGCAGCGATGTGGCACCAGGGTGCTCCTGGTCGAGATCGAGGGCGCGCCTGGTTGCCGTTTCCGCTCCGAGCACATCCCCGCTCCAAAGCTTCATGCGCGCCAGGAGATACCAGGTGGGTGTTGCACGGCGCCCCGAGCGCTCCGCTACATCCGCGAGGAAGTCCTCCAACTGGGTGGAGCTGCCGGCGAGGTCGAAGACCCAGTCACCGAACGCGTCCGCGACAGCGCCGTGGGCAAGAGCGTCTGCGATGGCTGCAGCTACATTGGGGGATATCTCTGATCGCACATAGTTGCGCCATGCAACGGCCACGATGTCGAATGCGTCATCACAACAATCGTCGAAGAGGTACTCGTTCGCCACCCTTGCCCGATCTTCGAGCGCCACGATGACATCCGAAGGCAGCCAGTCACCGCCGGCGGGCCCGATGAGGCCGCTGTTGTGCTCCAATCCCGCTTGCATGAGAAGGTCAGAGATGGGCGCTATCGGGGTGCGAAAGAGGTCGGGGTGCAAAATCATCACATCGATCATGGTGGGTATCGAATCCAGGCCCGAAAGATCGTTGTAGCGCTGATCGTAGAAGTAGGCGCTGATCGCTTCCGACTCGGCGGCACCGTCCCCCACTTTGATTACGTGTTCGACGGTGACCCGGCCTTCAGGTTCTCGGATGAATGCAATGAGGTCGCCGGCGGAGAATTCGTCCAGCCATCCAGCAGGACCGCTGAGAAACGGAGAGTCGCGATCGAGGTGACCGTAGACGGCGTCGAGCTCGCCGACTCCGGGGATGGTCAGTGACTGGTCGAACTCCGCTACGTCCACGTTAAGAGCTACCAGGTCCGGGACGATGTCGACGGTCCCGGAGGCGAGGTCATGATCGGTGAGGTGGTGTGTGAACACGGCACCGGCGAGAAGGACGTCGATGCGTGCGGCAACTTTGCCGCCGGAGGTCCAGATACCCGGTGCCCACAAGAGGATGTCATCTAGCGCCGCGCCATCGCTCGGATATGGATCGGGAACGAGGCCGTCAAGCAGGCCGGATGTGCGGCAACGATCAACTTGGGCGTCGAAGGTGCGGTGACCATCGGCGAGATCGTCCCACACGCATTGGTAGAGGGCTTGTTCGGCGGCGTTGAATCGGCTGAACTCAGGGAGCATTCCTGCGCCATGATATCGACCGCCCGACTGATAAAGGAAGTCCAGCAACCCTACCCGATGCGGTCTGAAACAACTCCGAGCCTGT
>CAYYGI010000032.1:6295-9380 GCA_964471085.1 uncultured Acidimicrobiaceae bacterium | reverse complement strand
TTGCTGAGATCTCTTACCAAGGCCTTCCTGATGTCAGAGTCATCTGTGAGGACGACGAGCCAGTGTTGGCAATGGTGCGCCTCCCAACTGCTGAATCTGATGGCAAAGCAAACATTCACCAAGGAGCAATAGGTGCAGCAGTAGATATTGAGACTGGAATCATCACACACGCCAGATGGAAAGGGGCCCCAATTGAAGTTCATCCAGATACACAGGCTCGTCTTATTGGTGTCAAGATTCCATCTTGGCCAGGCGTAATTGATGCTGCCAAGCGTTGCTCACAGGCCACTGGTCTGCACTACTTGGGAGCTGACATTGTTATTGATCGCCAACGCGGTCCTGTAATTTTGGAAGTCAACGCTCGCCCCGGCCTTGAAATCCAGAATGTCAACAGGGTTGGGCTTGCCGGGGCAGTTGCTAAACCAGTCGCCAAACCACGAGCACTCCTTGTTAGTGAACACGGTTCGGTATCTACAAAAGTGGCTGCTCTCCTTGCTTCAGCAGCAGTTCTTGTTGGCGGAGTAGGCCTTGCTGCAACACCAGAAACCATCCCAATATCAGAACCAACAACAATTGAGGTTGTTGCACAAGAGGAGTGGGTTATAGCCGATCTACAACGCATTGTAGAAGAGCACACAGCAACCGTTGAAACCTTCGAAGCTACTGGCAGTACAGGAAACAACACTGGCAACACAGGTGATGAAATTGTTGAGATAGAAGCACCCCCCAGCAACAATGCACCCAGTGAAGTCACAACCAATGACGACCCTGGCATTGAAGACTCACATGCCAGAAACGATGAACCAGACACAGACCCAACAGGACTCGACAACACCACTGTAAACAACGACAACGACTCAGGGATCAAAGACACACAACCCAGCAACGAATACGAAGAAGAAGACAACGAGTACGAGAAGTACGAGAAGTACGAGAAGTACGAGAAGTACGAGAATGAAGAGTACGAAGTCGAAGAAGAAGACGCCTAAACAGAGACAGAACCCAACACATCCCGCTCCTGCTTGGAGGCTCGTAGGAGCAGAACGGTGGTCCGGACTGCTACCGGATCACCATGATGGGTGATCCCGCCGAGACGGTGTCCCCGACTCGTACTTTGAGTTCGACGATCTCTCCGGAGGTCTCTGCCTTAATCTCGTTCTCCATCTTCATCGCCTCAAGGACACAGGCCGGTTCGCCTGCTTCGATAGATTCGCCTGCCTTCTTGTAAATCTTGACGATGGTCCCCTGCATTGGAGCAGTGACGATACCTTCACCTGTAGTGGAGGAACCCTGTTTCGAGAGTTTGGGCGCACGCCGTCTCGGAGCGACACGTTGCCCGGAACCCGGTGCAGTCATAACCTTTGCCCAGTACTTCACACTGAATCTCCGACCACCAACTTCGACGGTGAGGTCGCGTGCAGTGAGCTCCTCCTCCTCGGGGAGTGTTGGTGCTGTGGACCCTTCAATGTGCGAGAAGTCCATTGTGTCTTCAACGAGGCGGGTAGACACTCTGCCTGCCAAGAAGTCCTCGTTCTTGAGTATGACGAGATGGGCGGGGATCGTTGTCTCAAGGCCTTGGATCTCGTACTCATTGAGTGCCCGTTGTGCCCGTGCGATGACTTGGTTGCGGTCACTCCCTGTCACGATGAGCTTCGCTATCAGGTTGTCGTAGTACTGGCTGATCTCTGAACCTTGTACGACGCCCGAGTCGACACGAATTCCGGGGCCTCCAGGTTCTCGGTATCGTATGAGGGTCCCAGGATTTGGGGTGAAGCCTTGCGACGCATCCTCGGCATTGATCCTGAACTGGATCGAATACCCGACCGGAACAGGTGTCCCGGCCATGGTGAGTCTCTCGCCGTCTGCTATCCGAATCTGCTCGACGACCATGTCTACGCCGAAGACTTCTTCGGTGACCGTGTGCTCAACCTGGATGCGGGTGTTCATTTCGAGGAAATAGAACTCTCCATCGGAGTAGAGGAACTCGACTGTCCCTGCTGACTCGTACTCTGCTGCATGCCCAAGAGCGAGGGAGAGCTCTCCGACTTTGGAGCGCTCCTCGCTGGTGAAACCCGGTGCTGGGCACTCCTCGACGAGCTTCTGGTGGCGACGCTGGAGTGAGCAGTCACGTTCGCCAAGGAAGACACCGTTCCCGTGCTTGTCGAACAACACTTGTGTCTCGATGTGTCTCGCCCGCTCCAGGTACTTCTCCACATACACGGCTGCATTCCCGAACCACGCCTCTGCCTCCCTCCCTGCTGACTCGAATGCGTGCTCGAGATCCTCGGGGTGATGCGCAACTTTGAGGCCGCGCCCTCCACCTCCAGCGGCAGCCTTGATGGCTACTGGGAATCCGTGTTCATCGGCGAAAGCGGTGACTTGGCTCACAGAGGTGAGAGGCTCGCTGATTCCCGGAACTCCCATCACCCCCGCGTTCTCGGCGGTGACGCGTGCCTCGATCTTGTCACCCATCATCTTGATTGCGTGGGGCGGTGGTCCGATCCAGATGAGGCCGCTATCGACGACAGCTTGTGCAAAGGCAGCGTTCTCGGACAAGAATCCGTATCCGGGGTGGATTGCAGAGGCACCCGATTCCTGAGCAATCTTGAGAATTTGTTCGATATTCAGATAAGAGTCAGCGGCTGGTGCTGGCCCGACATTCCACGCTTCATCCGCCATTGCGGCGTGGACAGCGTCGCGATCAAGCTCGGAATAGATGGCGATCGAGCGGACACCGAGATCTTTGGTGGCCCGTATGATTCGCACGGCGATCTCACCACGGTTTGCTATGAGGATGGATTCCACTACCTACATCCTAGGAGGGTTGTTGGTGCCAGGGCGCGTCAATCCCCTGCTTTCGGCAAGTACGACTCGCAAGTTAGTCACGGGGTTACCTCCGCGAGAGGGCCACACCCCTGTTCTCTGGGCTACAGACATCGCATATGAGTGCCTGTAACCCTGGGTACGCGATCTTCTTGGGGAGGGGGAAGAAAGAGGGTGGGGGATTAGGGGTCGTGAAGGAGGACGGTGCCTCTGGGGGTGAGGTATGCAACGAAAGTGTCTCCAGAGACCATCGGTGGGCTCC
>CAYYGI010000032.1:0-6195 GCA_964471085.1 uncultured Acidimicrobiaceae bacterium | reverse complement strand
CCTCTGGGGGTGAGGTATGCAACGAAAGTGTCTCCAGAGACCATCGGTGGGCTCCATGCACTTACCGGGGCACCGTCCACATAGCGCCACGTATCCATTGTCGGGTCGTAGAACGCGATCGTTGCCGTGTCTCCGAAGCACATGGCTGGGAGAAGAACTGCGAGCTCACCTCTGTGTGGAACGGCAGCAAGGTTGAAGCTGGGTGGGCAGGGAGCGATTATCGGCTGGCGCACGAACGCCGTCTCGCTCCAGGTGCCTGTCGCACTTGAGAACGAGAGACCCACGATTCTGTCTCCATCTCTACTGTTCATTCCGATGACGATGAAGCGTCCATCCACGAAACCGCCGACCGAGTCCGTGAGGAGGAAGTCCGCAGGGATCGGTGGCAGTGCGTGCCAGGTGTCAGAGGCCGGATCGTACACGGCACCGGATTGGCTCTGAGTCTCCTGTAAGAAGTTCCCGAACACATACACCTTCTCACCTGAAGAGGCCATCACTTGGGCACCTCCGGCGATCGTATCGGGACCCGGCGCAATGGGGCGCCATCTGTCGGCCACTGGATCGTACGCGGCACCAGCGTTGTGCGGTTCCCAGACTGAGCCGTAAAAGACTGCCTCACCAGCCGCCCACGCGCCGTAGGGAAGAAGGCTGAATTTCGGGGGCTGATTCGAGGTTCGCCAAACGAGAGTGTCGGGATCCCATGTCATCAATGGGCCACTCGACACCAGTAGCTCACTGCCGGTCCAGAGTGCTACTTGCGCGGTTTGGCCGGGGTAGGGGGCGTTCGGGATCCGGCGCACAATGTTCGTTGTCGGGTTAAATCGCCAGCCCCCGAATTCTTCAATGTCTAGGCCGTGGCCCGGGGAGTAAAGGAGTTCGCTGCCGCTCCACACCATCGATGTGTACTCGAGGCGTGTCGCTGCAGGGTTCGGGAAGAGTTCCCAGTGTGAACGGGACGTGGACTCTGTGTAACGAGTTGCTTCGACCGCCGAAAGGTCGATGCGCAAGAAGCGATTGCCGACGAGCTCACTGGTGCACACAACGTATACCTGAAGGCGGCCCGTCCGTCCCCGGAGTACGTTGCAGAAATCGGAGTGCCATGTGACTCTCTCAGGTGACGCGATTGTGTGCCACCGGAGCGCAACTTCATCCCACACTGCTGCTTCATCGCAGACGATTGCTACGACTTTGTCACCCACGGACGCTAGGCGTTGCATACAGTCGAAGCCTGTCGGCAGCGGAACGTTGGGGAGCTCCTCCCACCCTCCTAAGGGAGTCCAGCGGGCAGCAGACCCATCTACCCCGATCACGAAGAGCGCTGTTCCACTCCAAGTCGATACGACTGGGAGGCCGGTGGCGAGAGGTGGCGGGTCGTGGACTGTCCACGTCTCGGATACTGGCTCGAAGGATCCGAAATGTGCACTCCCTGTGCTATCGAAGAGTGTTCCACCAGGTTCGAGGAGCGTACCGATGAGGAGCATCTCGTTGCCGGTCCAGAATGCCTCACCTCGACTTAAGCTGAACGGTGGATCCGGGTAGGAGTAGCAACACTCAAGGTTCGATCCGTACGCAGTGACGATGAGGTTATTTTCGAGACTTGGTGGATGGACGCGGTACCCAACGAGGATGACCCCATCCCCCGTCCAGACACCAGCGAGGGGATGACCGCTGGCCCGCTGTCCTGTTGGCGGAGAGTCGAGGGAGCGCCATGTGTCTGTTTCCGGATGCCACGCCGCTGCGGCATCTGAGAAAGTGAAGAGCTCGCTCCCTGTCCACACCGCAACGGGGTTCGCGCCTGCAACGATCGGAGCGTCCGCCATCGGCGTCCAACGGTCCGCGAGAAAGGTTGCCCCGTCGGAGCGATCCTGTGGTGTCACTCTGCCGATCCCGCCCCACACGAGGACTCGATCTCCCGCCAACACCAGTGCTGCCCCGGAGCGTGTAGCGAGCTCGATCGGAGGGAGCCCTTTCCAGCCTCGTTCGTCAAAGGAGGCAGTCGCGTGATGCGCAGAGGTCGTGGTCGTGGTCGTTGGAAGCGTCACGGATGTTCGTGCCGTGAAGTCGAGCACTTCGGGATCAGCGGTCGTGCCGAGTCCGTCACCTCGCGTCATGACAACCATCACGATGAGCAGAAGAAGAACTCCGAGAGGTCCCAGAACCCTGCCTCGAATCGGTTTTACACCATCCACACTCATACGATGACCCTACATGCTGCTACCAGATACAGTCTGGCATTCGGCATCCGGTATCGGGAATCTGTCAAAGAGGAATATTGCCGTGCTTCTTGGTTGGAACAGATCTCCGTTTGTCACGCAACATCTCTAGTGCCCGGATGAGGCGGGGCCGAGTCTCGCGAGGCTCGATCACATCGTCGACGAGCCCATTCTCGGCAGCGATGTATGGGTTATTGAACTTTTTCTCGTAATCCGAGGTCAGCTCCTCCCTGAGTGTTTCGGCATCGTTGGAGGCTGCGATCTCTCGGCGGTGGATCACATTGACTGCCCCGGCTGCGCCCATGACTGCAATCTGGGCTGTTGGCCACGCAAAGACGACATCAGCTCCGATTGCTCGCGCATTCATGACGAGGAAGGCACCACCGTACGACTTACGCATGATCACCGTGACGCGCGGCACGGTTGCCTCTGAGAAGGCGTAGAGGAGTTTTGCTCCGTGGCGGATGATGCCGTCGTGCTCCTGGTCGACTCCAGGGAGAAATCCGGGGACGTCGACGAGGGTGACGAGCGGGATGTTAAACGCATCGCAGAAGCGTACGAATCGTGCTGCCTTCGTCGAAGCATTGATGTCGAGCGTTCCTGCAGTGACAGCCGGTTGGTTCGCGACGATTCCGACGCTGTAACCGTCGAGACGTGCGAGCCCTATCACGATGTTCCTCGCCCAGTGAGTGTGAACCTCATAGAACTCCCCGTCATCAACGATGTCCTCAATCACGTCGACGACGTCGTAGGGCTGGTTCGGAGAGTCAGGCACGATCGTTGTGAGCGTCTCCTCCATCCGGTCAGATGCATCTATCGGGGTGAAGAAGGGAGGTACCTCCATGTTGTTCTGGGGTAGGAACGAGAGGAGGTACCTGACCTCTTTGAGCGCCTCTTTATCGTTCGCCGCGACGAAGTGGGTAACTCCTGAAATTGAAGCGTGAGCTCTGGCCCCACCGAGGTCATCCATCGAGACCTCTTCACCAGTGACTGTCTTGATGACGTCCGGGCCGGTGATGAAGAGGTGGGAGGTTCCCTCGACCTGGTAAATGAAGTCCGTGAGTGCCGGGGAGTACACGGCGCCTCCCGCACACGGACCCATGATGACCGAGATCTGAGGGATTACACCCGAGGCCCTCACGTTCCGCTCGAAGATCCGTCCGTATCCGTGGAGAGAGACCACACCCTCCTGGATACGCGCACCCCCGGAGTCCTTGAGGCCGATGATGGGGGTACCCGTATCCATGGCGAGATCCATGACCTTACAAATTTTGTCGGCAACGACCTCTCCGAGTGACCCACCGAAGCGTGTGAAGTCCTCGGCGAAAACGAAAATATTGCGCCCATCGACTGTCCCCCATCCGGTTACCACAGCGTCACCGTACGGGCGCTTCTCCTCAATGCCGAAGCCTGTGGCTTGATGCTGCACGAAAGGATCTAACTCCTGAAAGGACTCCTTATCGACGAGGATCTCGATACGTTCCCGCGCGGTGAGCTTGCCTGCATCATGTTGCCTTTCGAGCGCTCGTCGGTCGTCAGGGACGATTGAGCGCTCTCGTAGCTCTCGCAGTTTCTCGATGCTCTCTTCTGTGCTCACCATGTCTCCCGGTAGGCTCGCCAGTGCTTGCACGGCAGTGATTGGACAATGTGTTGGACTTATAGGATGGTCAAATGGCTACAACATACGACATTGTACGTCTTGCTCGGGTCGGGAGCACCCAGGATGAGGCACGACGCAGGGCGACTGCTACGAAGTCTCCAACACTTGTGGTAGCGGACGAGCAATCCGCTGGTCGCGGTCGCCAGGGCCGTGAGTGGGTGTCTCCTGATCGTGGGATGTTCTCCTCATTTAGCTTTGTCTCAGACTGGGCGGTGGAGGAACGGACGCTGTTGCCCCTCATTGCAGCGGTCGCGGTGCGTGATGGCGTTCGCTCGGTGCTCGCTATCGATGTCGGGTTGCGCTGGCCGAACGATCTGATTGTCGACAGCGTCAAGGTTGGGGGAATTCTCGTTGAGGCTAGCCACGATGACGTCACCGTAGGGTGCGGGCTCAATCTTTGGTGGGAGGCGCCCATGGCGCAGGCTCAGGGTCTTGTTCCGAAAGATCCGGGGGAGGGGGTTGCTCTCACTCTCGCCGAGGCGTGGGTGAACGCATTTGTCAGCTACCTGGGGGCAGGCAGCCAGAAGTGGCCTCGCGATAGGTATGAGGCAGCATCGGTCACTCTCGGGAGAGAGATAGTGTGGGGAGACGGATTCGGTGCCGCTGTAGCGATTGCACCTGATGGCGCACTCATTGTCGACGTTGCGGGAGATCTCGTTGAGCTGCGCGCAGGTGAGGTACACACTCGACAGGAGCGCTAAACTAGGGCGAGTCGTTGAGAGGTAGGCGTGGCAGTACAAACGGGTGAAGGGCTCATCGAAATCATCTACGGTTCGACGAGTATCCCTGCTGGTGCTTCGAGTTCCGGTGGCTACCTATCGCGACCTGACGCCCAGGGAGAGTGGCCAACCGTTCTCCTCTTCGGGCCAGAGCCGCTCCCCTCTTCGTCCGTGAAGAACCTCTGTCGTGTCCTTGCTCGTTACGGCATTGCAGCACTTGCTCCCGAGGTGACCGAGAGACACGAAGAGAACACCCGTATAGCATCGAAGGTTGCCGCATTCATCACCAATCCTGCCGGCTCGTGGTCGAACGCTCACCTCGGCTTCGGTGTGTTGTCCTTTGGGGGTGGCATCAATGATGCTTCGAGCCTTGCATCCAGTGACGGCCGCGTCACAGCAATTGCGTCAGTGGCAGGAACGTTCTCGAAGGCGGTCGTAGAGGACCTCGCGCACGCCGGGATCGCGGGCCTTTGGATCGGTTCTCGTGGGGATGCCTCTACGGATGTGGAGGCCTCTATCGCGGCCAAGGATGCACTACCTCGAACGACGTTCGTGATCCATCCCGATGGTGCTGAGGGTTTCTGGGACGACGGCGCCGGGGGGTTCAATGAAAGTATTGCAACGGACACGGTCAGCCGGGTTATCAAATTCTTTGCAGCCGAACTCCCGGCGAGGATCTGACGTGGCGAAGTCAGTGGTTACCGGAGGAGCGGGCTTTATCGGGTCGAACCTCGTTGATCGGCTTGTGGACGAGGGCCACGAAGTCTTCGTGATCGATGACCTGAGTTCCGGTTCCGTCGCGAACTTGAGAGACGCGAGGCGCCGCGGCTCTGTGGTTATGCACCAGATTGATGTGGCATCACCTGAGGTGGTTGATCTTGTGCGTTCCTTTCAGCCCGACACTGTCTTCCATCTCGCGGCTCAGATCGATGTTCGGCACTCGGTTGCTGATCCGGTCCATGACGCGCAAGTGAACATTCTTGGAACGGTGAACCTGCTTGAGGCTGCGCGACAGGGGAACGCTGAGCGATTCGTTTTCTCTAGCTCCGGGGGAGCTACGTTTGGTGACACGTTCAATATCCCTACGCCCGAGTCACAAGCTCGCAAGCCTGCATCTCCATATGGGGTGTCCAAGTTCGTTGTGGAGGAGTACTTCCGCTATTACAAGGACACGTACGATCTGGATTATGTCTCGCTTGGGTTCGCAAACACGTACGGTCCGCGCCAAGATCCACACGGCGAAGCGGGCGTCGTAGCGATCTTCATCGGTGACCTCACAGCGGGACGGAAACCGACGATTTTTGGAGACGGAAACCAGACCCGAGATTTCGTGTTCGTGGCTGATGTCGCTGATGCAATGGTACGCGCGGCAAGAATCGGTGGTTCCCGCTATCTCAACATCGGGACCGGAGTGGAGACGTCAGTCCTGAGGCTCTACGAGCACGTCGTGGAGGCCACCGGTGTGGATGTAGCGCCTACCATGGCTGCAGCGAAACGTGGTGAGCAGCTCCGATCCTGCCTCGACTCGAGTGCTGCCCGGGATCACCTTGGTTGGGAAGCATGGACGCCGCTTCCCCAAGGTATCTCCGATACCCTCGACTGG
>CAYYGI010000031.1:0-9624 GCA_964471085.1 uncultured Acidimicrobiaceae bacterium | reverse complement strand
TCCTGCTCGCCACCATCATCGTGTTCGGCTTCGGGTCGCAGTTCCACAAGGCAACATGGAAGCAGGTGACCTCTCTCTCTCCAGCAATGGACACCCTGATCTCCATCGGCACGCTCTCCGCCTGGATCTACTCGACGGTTGCACTCTTCACACACGCCCATCTCTTCTTTGAGACCGCAGGGATGATCATCACCCTGATACTCCTCGGGCGCTACTTCGAGGCCCGGGCGAAGGGTCAAGCCTCGAACGCTATTGCGAAACTTGCAGAGCTCGGAGCAAAACAAGCTCGTCTGCTCCGCAACGGGGAGGAGACCCTCATCGACCCTCTCGAACTCGTTCCAGGCGATATCGTCGTCGTCCTCCCCGGCGAGAAAGTTCCCGCAGATGGAGTTGTGACGGCTGGACGATCGAGTATCGACGAGTCGATGCTCACGGGGGAGAGTGTTGCAGTCACGAAGTCGAACGGATCGAACGTGTTTGGTGCAACGGTGAACCAACAGGGCCGCCTCGAGGTCAAGGTCACAGAAGTCGGCCCGCACACAGCTCTCTCCCAGATCATGCGACTTGTAGCGGATGCACAAGCAACGAAAGCACCTGTCCAGAAGCTTGTAGATCGGATCTCAAGCATTTTCGTCCCCGTCGTGATCATCTTCGCTCTGGGAGTAGCCATCGTCTGGTTCCTCATCTCGGGCGACCCGGCAACAGCTATGCGCAATGCCGTAGCCGTCCTCATCATTGCTTGCCCCTGCGCTCTCGGCCTCGCGACCCCTACCGCGATCATGGTGGGGAGCGGGAGAGGCGCCGAGGTCGGTGTGCTCTTCAAGAATGCCGAAGTGTTTGAGCGAGCCAAGGGCATCGACACTGTTGCATTCGACAAGACCGGAACTCTCACGAGGGGAGCAATGACTCTCGTTGAGGTCATCACCGATAGAGACCGCACTGAGTTCCTCCGGCTCGTTGGGTCTCTCGAGTCAGGGTCGGAACATCCCATTGGCAGAGCTGTAGCCCTCGGCGCTGAAGAGAACGACATCGAGCTGTCACCTGTTGAGGACTTCGAGTCGATCCAGGGCAGGGGAGCAAGCGGGATCGTTCTTGGAAAATCTGTGCTCGTAGGAAAGCCGTCCCTCTTCGAAGAGCACGAATTCCTGAGAGTGGACGAGTGGCAAGAACGGTTCGACGACGTGGCTGCAAAGGGCAACACTACGTTCATGGCTGGCTGGGCCGGCGAAGTCACCGGTATCTTGAGTGTTGCAGACACCGTCCGAGAAACCTCTCAGCAAGCCATCACGGATCTTCACAGCATCGGCATCTCGACAGCGATGCTCACAGGAGATTCGAGGCAGACAGCAGATGCTATTGCTTCCGAGATCGGCATCGATCTTGTGATCGCAGAAGTTCTTCCAGGCGAGAAGTCAGAAGCCATCTCGGCGATGCAGGCCGCGGGAAAGGTAGTTGCCTTCGTCGGTGATGGCATCAACGATGCTCCTGCGCTGACAGTCGCGAACCTCGGCATGGCTGTAGGTTCCGGTACAGATGTCGCGATCGAAGCCGGCGATGTTGTACTCATGTCGGGGGACCCTGCAACATCGGTAACCGCTATCCGCCTCGCGCGCAAGACCTTCTCGACGATCAAGCAGAATCTGTTCTGGGCCTTCTTGTACAACACCGCTGCTATCCCGCTTGCAGCACTCGGATTCCTCAACCCGATGGTCGCCGCGGCAGCTATGGCGTTCTCCTCAGTGTCGGTGGTCGCCAACTCCGTGAGACTTCACCGGTACGACCCTCGATAGATGTTTGGATGGCACGAAATCAAGAGGCCATAACTGCGAAGCAACTCTTGGGCGTCGGTACCCTCGCGCCATGGAAGCCATCAAGCGACATCACCAACCCTCGCTTCGAGATCCTATCGCCATCATTGCGTTCGGAGGATGGAACGATGCATGCGACGTCGCCTCCACATCTACAGAGTTCCTCATCGAAGCACATGACAAAGCTGATGTGTTCGCAGAGATTGAACCGGAAGCGTTCTACGACTTCCAACAGCACCGCCCGACGGTCACGATAGAGGACGGTGTCTGCCGCTCACTGCGCTGGCCAACGATCCGGTTCACAGCCCTTGAACGACCAAACGATGAACGGGACCTCGTTGTAGTCTCGGGACCGGAACCAAATTTCTATTGGAAGACGGTTGCCCGCAGCATTGCGGCCCTTCTTGGGGAGATCGGCGTCGAAGAGGTAATCCTCGTTGGTGCCTACGTTGGTGCAGTGAGCCACAAGGACCCGGTCCGGCTCTCCGGCGTTGGATCGGACGCTGTCAGCGTCGTTCGCAGCGGCCTCGACTCGGCAACCTACGAGGGCCCGACCGGCATCATCAGCGCCGTGCAGGGAGCTTGTATGGAATCCGGCATCCGGTCACTCAGCATGTGGGCACCAACGCCGCCGTACCTTGGCGGCAATCCGTACCCGAAGGCTGTGCTCGCGATCATCGAGAAGATCTCGGATGTCACGAATCTTCACATCGATACGTCGGAACTCATCACGGTCGACGCTGAGTACACCCAGAAAGTGGATGACGCTCTCCAGGACACCGACTCTGACATCGCTGAGTTCCTTGAGGAGCTCGACACCTACGATGAGCCCTTCTTGGGAACACTCTTCGATTCGCGCCGCGATCCCGATGAAGCAATCACCCCGATCATCGACCCGGAACGAGCAGACGCACTCGTAGACGAGATTGTCAAATTTCTCGAAGGCGACAGCTAGCCATCTCACCGGCCCGTCAGGAGACGGCGCGAAGGACGGCCAAGAAACGATCCACATCATCTGGAGTCGTGTGAAGATGGGGAGCAATTCTTACAGAGTCGCCACGAATACTCACAGATATCGCTGCCTCGGCGAACGCAGCACCTAAGCCTGCGGGGAGACCATCTCTTTGACGAATACCGATCAGGTGGGGGGAGCGCTGATCTCGTGCCACAGTGTTCCAGCCCAGATCTTCAGCGCCTTCGGCGATGACCTTCGTCACCTCCTCCAGGGTCTTGGATACCTCCACGACTCCCCACGCCTGAATCTGCTCCGTTGCTGCGACACTCATCGCGATGCCGATGAAATTCGACCTCTCCCCCATATCAAACCGGCGGGCACCCGGCTCATATAGGTCGGTGTAATCCACCAACCCTGCAAAGTCACCAGAACCCTCTCGCGTGATCCATCCCTCCTCAAGAGGGAGACCAGCCCTGTGGTGTTCGGCTACCCAGAGATATGCGAGCCCGAAGTACCCGAGCTGCCACTTGTAGCCAACGGAAGCAACGAAGTCCGGCTGGATCTCCCTGACATCCAACGGCATTGCTCCAAATGACTGGCTCGCATCTATAACGAGCGCCGCACCCACCTCCCGAACAGCGCGACCTACCTCGACGAGATCAACACGACTGCCATCAGTCCAGTGAGAGTTCGGGACGGCGACCACAGCCGTACGCTCATCGATTGCCTCGAGAACACCGGTTGTCCACCCGTCACGAGACCTCGCAACAGTAACAATGGAACCACCCTCGCGGTTGATCTTCGTGCGCCACGGATAGACGTTGGAGGGGAATTGCTCATCGAGCACAACCACGGTTCGTCCATTGCCGACTGCAAGGTTTGCCGCGGCTACTCCAATGCCGTACGAGATCGACGGTACCAGCGCAACACCCTCTGCATCATCTCTCAGGAGCGCTCCCACGGTAGATCGGAGGTGCTCAACTGGCTCAAAGAAGTGGCGCGGGCCAACGTCCCAGGGGGTTGCCGTGAGATCGATCGCGTCCCTCCCTGCTTCTGTCACGGCCTTCAATCGGGGCCCGAAGAAAGCTGTGTTCAGGTACACGATGTCGCGAGGTACATCGAAGAGGTAGCGCTGGTCATGGAGCATGGAGGGGGAGAGTATAAAGAGGTGAGACCTGCTCCGGGGTCTCTGGCAAAAGAGTCGCCCCCGGCTTAGCGGGGGCGACTCTCTGACTACTTCTTGCGCTTGTGCCGGTTAGCCTTGAGCCGCTTGCGGTATTTATGCTTGCTCATCTTCTTGCGGCGCTTCTTAATGACAGAACCCATGCAGGTGATCCTCGTTTGTAAAATCGGGGTGTGATTACGCTGGGCATCCGTCGAAGAGACCGCGCGCGCAGTAAGCATACGGGAATCTCGGCGTAGATGACGATCGCGTGGAGTAGACTTGGTTACGGCGGCGACTATCATTCATCAATGTACCCTGTCATTGGTATCACTGCTCGCCCACAGGTCGTGGATTCAGCCGAGAACGAAATTCTCGGGTTCGTCGTAACTCACACCTACACGGACTCGATCCTTCGCTCTGGAGGTATCCCTGTCCTTCTCCCTCCGGTTGCTACGACGCTCATCGACGCTCTCCTCGATCGCCTTGACGGCATTCTCCTCACCGGCGGCGATGACATTGCGCCTGAACGTTACGGTGCTCAACGACACGAATCGGTTCGAATGGTCGACCAGGAACGGGACGAGTTCGAGCTGGCGCTTGTGCGAGCTGCCTACGAGCGTAAGCTACCTACGATGGGTATCTGTCGAGGGAACCAGGTCGTGAATGTTGCGTTTGGAGGCTCCCTCGTCCAAGATCTCGTCTCCTACAGCGGTGCCAACGGTCACGAAGCTATCGGCACAGCAGCCTACGAGGCGCACTCGGATGTGATCATTGAGAAGGGCTCCTGGATTGCTGCCATCATTGGGGACGGTCGTCACCGCATCAACTCAATTCATCATCAAGCTGCCGATCGAATCGGTGACGGACTCCGAGTTGTCGGCTCCGCCCCTGACGGCACAGTCGAAGCGCTCGAACACGAAGACCGGAGCTGGCCTCTGCTCTCGGTACAATGGCACCCTGAGTACCTCGGGGTGCGCGACGACAGCAACTCCCACGATCTGTTTACAGCATTCATCGAGTCAGCCGCGAAATTCGCTGCTAACTCCTAATCAACAACCACTTGGAGACAACCATGGACATTGGAATCGAAACGAAGGACCGACTTGAGATCGCAGAGTCGCTCTCTGTGCTTCTCGCTGACAGCTACAACCTGTACCTCAAGACCCACGGGTACCACTGGAACATCACTGGGCCAATGTTCCGAACGCTACACCTCATGTTTGAGGAGGAGTACACCGAACTCGCTGACGCTGTTGACGAGATCGCAGAGCGCATCCGATCCCTCGGCCACATGGCGCCTGCGTCCTTCTCCTCGTACAGCGATCTCTCCTCGATCGCGGATGATGACCGTGTCCCTGAAGCCATGACGATGGTCGCAAACCTGGTTGCTGCTCACGAGACCGTGGCAAGATCCGGTCGTGCAACACTCGCCGTAGCCGAGGGAGCTGGTGACGCAGTCACCGTTGATTTAGCAACGCAGCGCCTTCAGGTACACGAGAAGACTGCCTGGATGTTGCGAAGTCTTCTCGAAGGTTGACGACTCGGGTTCTCTTCGTCTGTACCGGCAACATCTGCCGGTCAGCGTTCGCTGCGGTGACAGCGCAGTCCCTCTTCTCCGGGGAGGACTTCGATATCGCCAGTGCGGGCACTCACGCGGTCAGTGGCAGCGCTGCCACTGCTCGGATGCAGTCAGTTGCAGCTGAGTTCAGCCTGGATCTGTCTGGGCATCAAGCAACCCCCCTTGATGCCCAGACCGAACCCGACGTCGCGTTCGGGATGGAACAGCACCACCTGATTGCGATTCGAGAGCGATTCCCCGATCTCGACGCCTCTCGAATCAGGCTCCTCGACCACCCAGTCGCGATCGTTGACCCGTATGGTCAAAGTCTTGACAGCTACAGGAAGGCTGCCAGCCATATCCAGAGAGCAGTGGTGTCGCTCGACGCTGCGGCCCTCAGATGAGCCCCTCATAGTCCGGGTTCAGTGCAAGCACTTCACCGGCAATACCAAGAACTCCGCCCATTGCGCCAATGACTCGTCCTCTCGTAGCACTCGTTGTGATCGCGAGCACGCTCGGCCCTGCTCCAGACCAGCATGCGTGAGCCGCTCCAGCCCTGCGGGCAGCGGCCATCAACTCTCCTGTAACAGGCGAGAGGGATGCACGCGGCGCCTCGTGGATCTCGTCGCCTGCGGCCTCTCCGAGCGACTCGATATCGCCGTCGGCGAGACCAGCGAGGAGGAAGGCGAGTCGCCCAAGAGTCCGACTGACCACATCCGTTGCAACGAATTCTGGGAGAGCTTGGCGCGCATCGGTGGTCTGCAGGTGTGCATTCGGTATCCCTACGACCATCAGCAGCGACTCATGAAGCTTCAACTGCTTCACCCCGGTCGAAGTCGCTGCAACGAGTCCCCCAAAGACCGTTGCAGCAGCATTGTCCGGGTGCCCTTCAAGCTCGGCAACGATCTCGTAGACCCTCTCCCTCCCGCCATCAACTCCAAGCGCCTTCATCGCAGCCGCAGCGACGCATGCCGCGACCGCGCTTGACGAGCCGAGACCCCGAGCGCGCGGAATCTCACTGCGAAGTTCCACATGCATCGGCCTGTCGACAGCGAACTCGACCGCTCTGGAGATCAAGTCTTGGGAGTCGAGCCTACTCGTCGAACTTCCTTCAGTGATCGTCATAGTCTCGCTCGGGGTTGCTGTTGCTATGCAGCGAAGCGAAAGGGCGAGGGCGAGGGTGTCAAACCCTGGGCCAAGATTGCCGGAGGATGCAGGTGCTGATGCTTCACCGATCATCGGCGTGCCCGATCGAAGCTCTTGGGTCTGTAGCCATTGCAGGCGAGTGTAGAGGACGATCAGAGCAGAGAGCAGAGAACGGAAGGCGGAGAGGGGTCAGGGATCAGCGGGCTCGTAGGTCGGTGTAGTGCGTCTGGTCTCTCGGTCAGAGAGGATCATCCCTGCAAACACTAGCACGCCTCCTACGATGATTCCCTTCTGGAGTTCCTCTTCAAGGAGAACGATTCCCCCAATCAGCCCAACGAACGGCACGATGTACCCAGTGAGTGAGGCATCCGTAGCAGAAATATGCTGCAGGAGCCAGAAGTACAGAAGAAACGGCATGAACGTCGCCACGACCGCGAGAAGGAGGATTAGCCACCACCCGTTCGCCGATACGTCTGTGGGTACACCCTCAATCAGTAACATCGCTGCAACCAGCCACACTGTGCTGATTCCGAGTTGGATCCCCGTCATCTGGATCGGGTCGTAGTAGCCGGCATGCTTTTTCGCGAAAGTCCCTGCAAAACCGATGGAGATGACCGAGACAAGACCTAGCCCAATCGCCACTACCGGTCTTCCTCCCTCGGCAAGCCCCGAGTCACCCGAGAGCAACAGCGCTGCGACACCGGAGAACGCTACGAAGAGAGCGATCAGCTTTCTCGCTGTCATCGGTTCATCTGGCAGCATGAAGTTTGCAAACACGGACGTGGCAAGGGGGATGAGTGCTGCAAGAAGACCAACGAAACCGGCCGATGCCTCGCGATACGCGAAAGTGAAGAGGACGTATGGCACGGTGAGATTGAATACTGCCTGCACGAGTCCGAATCGCATCACGGTCCAGCTTGGAATCGGTGTACGGAGAGCCGCAAGGACGACACCAACAAGAAGAGCAGCAATCAGAACTCTCATTGCAACCATCGTCCATGGTTCTACTCCTGCAGCGAAAGCAGCTCGCGTGGCAACCCCACCCGCCCCCCAGCCGAGAGCGGCGACAACAATCAAGACCCAGTACTTAGCCCGCATCGATAGGAGGCTACCGGCAGCAGAGTCCGTGTTTCAGCGCGAAAACTAGCCGTCGCGCGTCATCACGTCCGAGAGCCCGTCGGAGAACCCGGTGCGTTCAGCCAGCAGATCGCTGCCATGAACAACGATGCCCCTGCCGAAACGCCGCCTTAGTTCATCGATGGAGTCGTCGAGCGCTCGCGACTCAATCTCGTGAGGCGTCCCCCCTCCAACAGCGGCATCATCATCTTCGACGCCGAAGGCGAGCTGAACCGGGTCGCCGACTCCCAACCCCGACGTCGAGACACCGAGCAGCGTGATGTCGCGATCGGGGTACTCGTCAAGGATGTTCTGAAGGAGGTTCTTCTCAATCTCCATGAGCGCACGCGTCGACGCCGTTGGAGCACTCACCGTTGCAGAACGAGTCACCGAAGAGAGGTCACCGAACCTCACTTGCACCGTCACTCTTCGGGCTCTTCGATCCTTATCTCGGAGACGGGTTGCAACGCGATCTGTGAGGCGCAGAAGTATCGGAAGGAGGTCGGCCATTGTTCTTCGTTCAGCTCGCATGGCACTCTGAGCACTTACGGACTTAGCTCTCCTGGTTCGTTCGACTCGCCGAGGGTCCTTGTTCTGCGCAAGGGCGTGGAGGTGATGAGCCGCCCCAGGCCCGAGCATCGACGTGAGCGCGTCAAAAGGAGTGCTCGCGATGTCGCCGATTGTCTCTATCCCGAGTTCACCGAGTCTCCGTTCAGTGACTGGGCCCACTCCCCACAGGTGCGAGACTGAGAGAGGATGGAGAAACTCGATTTCATCACCCGGTTGCACAACGATCAAACCATCCGGCTTCGCTACCTGGCTCGCAATCTTCGAGAGAAATTTCCTCGTGGCCGCACCAACCGAGACGGTGAGACCGGTGCGTTGCTGCACTTCTGCACGGATCTGGAGAGCAATGTCGCCAGGTGAGCCGAACAAGTGGATAGATCCGGTGACATCAAGAAATGCCTCGTCAATCGAGAGCGGCTCAACAAGCGGCGTATATGACTCGAAGATCTCGAACACGGTGCGGGAGTATTCGATATACGACTCGAACACACCCTCAACAAGGATGAGCTGAGGGCACTTTGAGCGAGCATCAACCACGCGCATGCCGCCCCGCACACCGAACCTCCGGGCCTCATACGTGCATGACAAGACAACGCTGGTGCCGACCGCAACAGGCCTCCCCGCAAGGGAGGGCTCTTCAAGAACCGCTACCGCGGCGTAGAAGGCATCGAGGTCTGCGTGAAGGATTCCTGGCACATCCATACCCCCATGATGTTAGATCTGTAGCTTCAGATCTCGTATTTCACGGAACTATGCGCACCCCAACCCACTCGGACCCGGAGACTCGCCTGAGAAAGAAAAGGCGGGGAGAGTGGTTAGCCGACCGTCCTATTCAACCCCTCTTCAACCACTTTCTCAGAGTACAGAATCAGGACGGTGTCACCCTCGCTTAAGGTGAGCTGGTCGCCATCAACAACGAAGGAGTCCACCAATTCGAGAAGCTCGAGGTACGCGAACTCCTGTTCCATTGTTCCCGCGGGCTCTTCGCAGTACATCATTGTCGTCACGAGATGGCCGATCGACATCGAACCATCCTCGGCCTCGTAGGCACCGTTATATACGTTACATCCGGCCGTTCCACCAATACCACCGTCATTAAAGTTGGCTAACGGCGTTGCCCCCGGAACTGGAGCGGTCATTGTGCCATCGATAGACATCTTGTCAACAACCCACACACGCCCTTCGAGCCCCTCCCCGATGTTGACCGCAAGACCGATGATCACGATAAACCCAACAGCTCCCATGGCTACAGCGACGTACTTCATCCAGTCGAGTTGACCCATAGTGGCACCTCTCCCTCGTCGACAAC
>CAYYGI010000030.1:0-9839 GCA_964471085.1 uncultured Acidimicrobiaceae bacterium | reverse complement strand
GACATGACATCTCCTCCTCATAGTGGAAGTCTCCACACTTTGAGGGGATACCCAGTGATGCAGGCCGTCTCCTCATGCGGTCCGCAAAAATTGTTTGCAACAGTGGCACCCAGATCGGGGGTCGGTGGCGACATTATGTTGTGAGGTGGACGTGCAACGGATGACCAGATTTCGACAGGAGGCTGCTCTCTATGAGAGTCACCAGGTCGAGTTGACTCGGTTCGCCACTGCACTGGTTGGTCCCTCAGACGCTGCCGATGTCGTATCGGATGCGGTCTCGTCGCTGCTGCGAAGCGGGAAGCTAACAGAGGCGGAGAAGCCCGTGGCGCTGATGTATCGAGCCGTTCTGTCGAAGGCCCGGTCGCATCAGCGGAGTTTCTACCGTCGGCGCGCTCGTGAACAACGATTCGCAGACGAACTCGTTCTCCACGACCCGGAGCTCCGCCCGGACGTGGTGGAGGCCGTAGTGCGTCTGAGCCCGCAGCTCAAGGCGTGCGTGTACCTCACGTATTGGGAGGATCTGACTCCGTCCGGTGTGGCCGAGAGGCTCGGGATCGGGGAAGGAACCGTCAAAGGCTATCTGGCTCGCGCCAGAGCACGGCTACGGGAGGTGCTCGATGAATGACTCAACCAAAGACATGCTGCGCAGAACAATGAAGGCGATCACCGAGGTCACGCCTGAGGCCCCCGGCATCGAGACCGTCTCGCGCCGCTCCGCTCCGAAGCGCCCTCTCGCCTCGAACGGCGGGTCACCAAGAGGGTGGCGCGGCCCGGCTACAGCGCTCGTCGCTGCTGCCGTGGTACTTGTGCTGGTCGGCGTGGGCGCGCTCGGGACGCACTGGCTGCGCTCGAGTGTTCCCGTGTTCAGCGTTGCGAGCGAATCTATTGTGGGCGCGGGGAATGAGGGCTGGGTCGTGGTGGGCTTCCTCAAGCACGACTCTGATGTCAACGCGACGACCGTGTTGAGTGCTCTAGCAGCCCGGCCCGGGGTCATTGCAGTCAGGTACGTGACACAGGCAGAAGCTCAAGCGGAAGCACTGGAGATGTTCAAGGTCGCGGGTGACGAAGCGTTGGTTCGCGTGCTCGAAGAGAATCCGGACCTCATCCCAGCCGATGTTCGAGTCCTCGTTCACAGCTTCGAGCGCGCCCAGACTATTGAAGCGGAGTTCGCCGAGATGAGGGGTATCGAAAGCGTTCATCTGTACTTCGGCACACTCGACGAACTCTCATGGCTACCCGAACCTATGGATAGCACGCAGGGAGATGAGGCGCATGGAGATGAGGCGTGGGTCTCGGATACCACCACCACGTCCGTGGCGACTGGGACGACACCTGTTGGGGACTTGGACACGCTGAGTGATCTCTCGGCATTCGTTTTTCAGCCTCTTATCCAGGATCCGGTTGTGGTCTTCCTCTCAAGCGACCTTGATGACGACCAGCGCGACAAGTTTGTTGAGATCACCGGTATGGATGGCGGAAACGTGGGGGTATCTCTTCGCGAAACTCTTGCAATTGTCGCACGGGAGCGCCTGGCACAAGATGATGAGGCACTGGCGCTCCTTGACGAGTATCCCGAGATCGTTGAAGCGCTCATATGGAGCGTAATGAACGACCCCACGGCCGATCGACAGCGGATGGTTGACGCGTTCTTGGCGATGAGCATGAGCAGCGTCGCGGCCGTGCAGAGCAGTGCGGGGGTGCGCACCATTGCCGAGAGTGATCTTCCCGATGATGCGCTCAGGTTGCGGTCTTGGTGGCGAGCCCAGATGTACCGCGAGACCCAACTCGCCTGGCACGACAAGAGCATTGTTGCTGATGGTGAGCTCCGTGCGTTCCTCGCTGGTCTCACCCCTTTGGAGAGAGAGGCAGCATCACTTGACCAGTGGAGACAGACCGCGCAACAAGCCTGCACAAATACGCCTTTTACCACAGTCTTCGGCATGGGTAGCCACACGCTCAGGGAACGGCTCCAGGAAACAATCTGCAGAGAGCTGATCCCGTGGAGAGAGCAGCCGTCAGATTAGCTATAGGCCACAGCCGCCTAACCGGGGGGCGTGTCCTTGACAATTCTGGTCTCTGCCCGCGCCTCCTCCAGGGTCCTTCTCAGGAGGGGGAGCGCTGCGCGATCTTTCTCCCTGCCTGCGGCTTCCTTGCTGCGGATCACATCGATGAGGGACGCAACCTTCACAATGAGATCAGGGTCCGTTGCCACTCGCAGATCGTCGGCGTCTCTTACGATGTCTGAATATCCGTTGGTCCCTGCGGGAGAGACGACGATGTCCAGGTCGCCGAAGCGGGTGACGAGCGTCCAAACCTGCGCGGACTCCAGCAGCGCCGCGTCGAAGGGGAACGGAACACCGTCGGGCTCCGAAGCAGTTCGCAGTCTTGCATCGAGTTTCTTCAGAGCTGATGAGAGCCTTTCTAGGTTCGACCGATCGGTGGCCGGTGTGACGTCAACATCCTGTGTGAGCAGGGGAGCGCCCCGCAGACGCGCAGCGATCCCGCCGATTACCACAAAGTCAACGCCTTCATCGACGAGGAGTCGCAGGGCGGAGACAGGGTCGAACCGATCGGTGTGGTCAGGCATGGGTTGCTCGTTCCATTGTTGAAAGAGCACGCACGGCGTCAACCATGTGTGAGAGCCTCTCGTGGGGCAGCGCGCTCAGTTCACGCCGGATAAGCGTCACGTCATGGTCATCTGAGACCGAGAGGGATACGTTGAGATCAAGCCCGCATGCTCGGACCACCCGAACGACGGTGCGGAAGTCGGGTTCGGCTCTCCCTGCCTCCCATCTTGCAATCACCGGCTGATGGGTGCCGAGACGGCGCGCCAACTCGCGCTGTGTGATACCAGCGCGCCGGCGAGCCTCGACGATCAGATCTCTACTCATGGACAAAATATAACACAAGACATATCGGTAAAATAGTAGAACAAGTATGGAGTGTGTTTAGCCCGTGTTTGCTCTGTCGGGGCTCATCACTGCAAAGCCTGCGTCGAGGTCGCGTACGGTCATGATCCTTCGTCCAGGCTGGAGTGCATCCTTGACGTCCCCTACCGACAAACCGAGCGATCTCCATGTGAGGGAGAGCGCCTCGAGGGAGGTCTCGGCTGTCACGGCGATGCCATAGATAGAAGCTTGGCGGACGGGGGATTCAATGACCTCGACCACGGGCCCTGCTCGGAAGAACGCAGCAGGACGGCCGCTCACGAGCATCTTGAGTCGCGGTTGCACGCCGATGCCGTCGAAGCGGATGATTGCAGCATCAAGGTCGGGCACCAGCAGCACGATGTGGTCGACGGTGAATCCACCAACAGACGTCCCGTGTGGCACCTCCATCGTGTGGATCTCGAACGCGGGTGTTGTTGGCGCCCATGCCCATTTCGGATCCCCGGTCGCGAACACGATGTCACCGAGGCGAGGGGTCTCGGGCCACCCGAATATGGTCCAGTCGATTGGGAGTTGCAACGCAGTAAGAGTGCTCATGGTGACCACACTATCGCTGATCGACGAGGCAAGCGAAGGCCCGACGAACTTTCACTGTGGTGCCCCGCACTTCCCCGAACGAGATACTTCAATGTCGGCACATCGGGCCTTCTCCCTACAACATACGACATCTACAGCGTCATTTCAACACTCCTAATCTCACCGATCACGCGACCTTGGGAGCGGACCTCAATGTAACTCGCGTCAACTGCACCCACATGCCCACCCGAGAGTGCAGTTCTCCACATATCCACAGCTATCCACAGGGCCTTGTGCACAACGCTCTGTGCGCAAGTCTCCCACCACATCTTTTCGCGTCTATTCCCCGCTCAGATCTGGCCTCAGCTCTCAGATCTCACTCCCCTGATCTCAGTTCTCTCTCCGTTCGTGATTCCCTCGTAGAGTTCGAGAAGTCGGGTAGCAGTAGCGTCCCAGGAGAACTTCCGGCTATTCGCAACGGCACCGTCGGAGAGGCGTTCGGCGAACGCGGGGTCATCAAGGATTGAGCTGAGCGCGACTGCGAAGGCATGAGGATCATGGCCATCCACGAGAAGGCCTGACTTGGAGGAGCTGACAACGTAGGGCAGCCCCCCGACGTTGGACGCGACAACTGGCGTACCACACGCTTGGGCTTCGGCAGCGACAAGGCCGAAGGATTCGCTCCGAGACGGTACAACAACTACATCCGCGGCTCGATAGTGATCGGCGAGAACAGCGTGGGGGAGTGGCTCGAAGAACCGTACATGGTCGGTGAGGCCGTGCTCTGCAATGAGTCGGCGACACTCCTCTAACTCTCGCCCTCCCTGAGCACCACTCTCGCCTCCAGCAATGTGAAGCCGGAGAGGTTGCTCTCGGTTGCCTCTGGATTCCAGAAGGTGCACGAAAGAGCGAACTGCAATATTCGTCCCTTTGTGTGCCTGGATCCTGCCGACCCAGAGAACGATCTGCTCATCACCGAACCCAAGCCGGGAGCGGGCATGATCTGTGTTCGCACGATTGAAGACCGCATGGTCCACCCCTGGCGCGGATACACACAATCGCTCGGGGGATGCACCGTACTGCTCAAGGAGTTGGTCGAACTCGAACGGAGTCGAAGTGATGACGCAGTCAGAGCTAGCAATGACCTCCGCCTCGGTCAGCAAGCGTTCGAGGCTCGCTGTGTCCTCTCGTGGGTGACGGAGTGCATCCTTTACTCTCCCGAGGGTGTGGAATGAGTTCGCGAGGGGAACTCCGAGCGCATCCTTTACTTCAACACCTGTCCGCCCGGAGAGCCAGTAGTGAGTGTGAACCAGGTCGTACTCCCTGGCCTCTCCCCGTATCCACTTGAGCACACCTGTGGTGAACTCGGTGAGGTGATGTTGCATGCTCGCGATATCCATAGGATTGCTTGGTCCCGCATCGACATGAACGACGCGATATCTCGGAGTTACTTCGGTGACGTTGGGGAGTTCTGGGTCACTCCGTCTTGTGAACACAGTGGCATGAACACCGCGAGTTGCCATGGTGCGTGACAGCCGGTCGAGATACACGTTCATGCCTCCGGCGTCGCCTCTCCCTGGCTGGAGAAGCGGTGACGAGTGCATTGCAATGTAAGCAACGCTCGTGATCACGGTACGTGGCCCTCAATGACGAACAAAGGTCTCGGTACGGCACCGTGGCGGAACTTGTACTCCTCGTCGCCCTTGAGGAAGTCGAAGGTAGTCGCGCCACGCTCGATCTCCGCTTCGATCATTGCCGAGAGAAGAACGACACCCGGCGAGACCATGGCGGCACCCGGATCATACGCTGAGTTGTAGTAGAAGTATCCGGTCTCGGACTCGAACCCGAAGGCTGCCGCAAGGGGAACCCCGTCGCACACGAGCAGATGGATCCTGGCCCCAGCCTTGGAGAGGAGCTCGGTGAAGAGCTTCTGCATCTGCTCGGTCATGAAACGTCCCTTCTTGCCGTGAGAGAGCCGATGCATTGTGCAGAACAATTCCACAGCGTCTACCCCATGGTGCTCGATCGTGACCGTCCCGAACTCGGCTTCAAACTTGCGTCGTTTCCGTCGCACTTCATGACGCTGCTTCTTGCCGATAGACGCGAGCCACTCATCGAAGGTAGGGGGGAGTTCCAGCACCGCTGTGGCCCCGTGCTCGCTTATGGTCGCGGCGACCTTTGCACTGCTCAGCGCCGCACTAATCGGTGCAACAGCCTCAGCAGGCAGGGAGTCGAGCCGGAAACTCATATTGCTGAAACGTTGGAGCGCTACTACGAGGGCTTCAGCACCGGCGGGTCCCAAGGGGGTGTGATAATCAGTGAGGTTCGACTCTCCAGCAAACCCTATGACACCGTTGGAGGCAACGATAGCTGCCGCTCCGGTGGTCGAAGACTCAATGTGGAGTACGGCATTGGGGTCATCAGCGTAACGCCACGCGGCTTCAAGAAAAGGGCGATGGGGGAACGCACCAACTCCCGGAGCGAGAGGTTCGAGCCCGGTGGGAAGGGTGCTCCAGTCTGTATGTGCTGTCACGCTTCGATCAACTCCAAGCGCCCCACCGGTTGCCCGGCACCAATCACAGGCGGAGCGATCTGAGGCTCAAGTGCACGAGTCATAGCTGGCGTGAGCGCACCGATGCGCTGCGCGGCAGCAAGGGCAGCAGCGATGGCAACTTCGGCGGACCCGGAGTGTGACTTGGATGCAATGGTGAAGCTGCCGCGCGTCATTGCGTAGAGGCCGGCAGCTCCGATCTTCTGTGGCCCCCCCCACCACGCCCCGGTGCGCCCGTCGGGCCTGATGTTGTCTGCAACGAGAGCTCCAAAGCGTGTCATTGCCCGAGCCATGGGAGCGAGTTCGGGATCACTCCCGAGTCGGCCAAAGGCTCGCGCGAGTCCCCGGACGGTCCCGCGCAGTGTGGGTGCGCCGCACCCATCGACGCCAACCGGTTCAGGATCAGTCCCGGAGGCATCTGCCATGATGTCTATGATCGATCGCTGAAGCGGATGGTCAGTGTTGAGATACGTCGCGACGTCCCACCCGCGGAGAACACATGCTGCAAGCCAACCCGCGTGCTTTCCTGAGCAGTTGTGGAAAAGACGATCCGGACCTGAGTTCCCAAGTGTGATCTGGAGATCAGCAGCAGCGCGGCTCGATGGCCTCGCCCGAGGAGAACGCAGGTCGTGAGAGGAGAGACCATAGCTGCTCAGGATCGCATCAACGATCCCGACGTGGACGGGAAACCCTCCGTGGCTTGCACAGGTGACAGCGAGGTATTCATCGGGGAGGTCAAGTCCTGCACGTACAGCGGCGAGAGCTTGGAAAGGCTTGATCACCGAGCGGTAGTAGAGCGGCCTATCAGGGTCCCCTGTCGAATACAGCACAGCACCATCGCTATCAAGCACAATGACTGTTGCGTCCTCGAATGACTCGGCTAGCCCCGAGCGGATCCTCGCAAAACGCATCGGCTAGTCAGTCGGTAGGAACTCGTCGGCGCTCGCGGTGCCTTCTCTGTAGCGCTTCATGATCTCGTTGACAACGACATCGTGGCTGTCGTAGACCGCTCGACGTTGCGCCGAGACTTGTGATTCCATCTCGTTCAGAGAAACTCTTATGCGGCGAAGCTCATCCTCTTCGATCATGGGGAGGCGTGTGAGGAACCCGTCGCTCAGTGCGGTATCGACTTCACGGGAACCCCTCCCAGCCAATTCCGGGAGCTCCAAGGACAACTCGCGGTCAAGCGGATTCGATGTCCTCCCTGAAGGTGAGTCGGCAAGAATCTCGGGGAGTGCTTCGATGAGGGAACGAGTCTCTTCTCCGCTGTGGCGCCGTAGCTCAAAGTCGAGTAAGTCGAGCCGCCCCTGGATCATGCGCCTGTAGTAGGAGAGCTCGGTGTCGAGATCGTCACACATGGATCGTTTCGCGCGAAGGTCATCGATGGAGAGGTTCTCGAGATCCTCCGAGAACGATGCATCCATGACCTGATCTATACGTCTGCGTTGTTGAGTCATTCCTTACTCCTCCTGCGACCACAATCTAGCAAGAGGCGCGCACCGTCGGGTACGGGTTCACAGCCCTGCCATTCGGACGGATCTCAAAGTGAAGATGCGGTGATGTGTATCGGGCGTTCCCGGAGTTCCCGAGGAAGCCGACCACCGTGCCTCTCGACACGCGTTGACCTGAGGTTATGTTCGAAGGATGGCCTTCGAGATGTGTGTAGTAATAGATCGTCCCATTGTCGGCGTGGAGGTGGGTTGACAGACCTCCAATCCGGTTGTAGGAGAGCCGGACACGCCCGTCGACGACTGCAACGACGGGAGTGTGGCGGGCATTGAACATATCAACACCCCTGTGCGTTCGGCCGCCAGAACGAGGAAACCCCCACGAATCGATGAAAGACGCTCCACCTTGCACGGGACATCTGAATCCGGGAGTTGCTTCTGGAGAAGCTCCCCCGGCTGCGCCGGGGCGCGCTGCTGATCGCTGGGCCTTCTGACGCTTAATCCGATCGTCTTCTACCCGCTTCTCCCGAACCTCACTATTGAACTTGTCGATCGCAGCATGAAGGCTTGCGTCGGCTCTGGCAAGGATTGCGGCTCTCTCCTCATGCAGTTCGGCCATCTCGTTCACAACTATTTCAGCGGCATCATGGTTCTTGGTCACCTCGATCCGCTGGATCTCAAGATCGGCGACACCCCTCTCTACCTGGCGCGTGACTGCGTCGAGATTGTCGAGAGATGTGAGGTCCCGCTCGGCTGCGCGTTCGCGGAGAGCTTGGGAGGTAACGAGGTCCTGGATGGTGTGTGCCTTGAATGCTGAGCCTACGAGATTCCGCTGACCTGAGATATACGCATCGATGACGATGTCGCGCGCCCGATTCTCGAGGTTGATAGCGTCGGAGCGGTACATGGTCACGGCCTCTTCCATGAGGTTCATGCGGTGCGTGATCACTGAACGTTCTGCCCAAAGCACCTCGTACCTGTTGACAGCGTCGGTGAGTTCTATGGCGATCTGCTCATACTCCTTGAAGGCTTGAGATTTGCTGGTCTCAGCGATCTGCCGCTCGCGTTCCGCTCGGTCGACATCAGCCTGTGTCTGGGCGGACGCGCTGATCGGGACAACCGCAAGGAGAGCGACCGCAAGGAGGAGTGTTGCCCAGCGCTGCACGCGAGAACGTTTCATGAGTCCATCAGGCTAGCGGGAAATACAGCTATCAGGTGTCACAGAACAGACCTCGGACTTTGGATGTTTAGGAGAATGTCCAGATCGCGATCCAGAAAAGTGGTGCAGCGACGACTGCGCCGTCGAACATTGAGAGCGTTCCTGGGTGTTCCTCTGTGTGGACAATCGCGCCGGTTCGGAGAGCGGAACCGAGCGTGCGTCCCGCGATCACGCCTGCAGCAGCGGCAACACCTCCGAGCAAGCCAGCGGAGTAGTCGAGTTCAACAATGATCCAGCCAGCGAAGAAGCCTGCAAGGAGAGCACCGAGAAGAGCCCCGACGTTCGCGTCCACAGACTGAATCGATTCGCCATACGCTCCTGCACCCCACGCCCCAATGAGTGCGATTGCGGTGATGAGAACGAATGCCACAACGGCGTACGAGCCAGTGAGGCGGATAAGTATGAGCGCTGCACTCCCCCCGACGGCAATGACCGTGACGAGCGTTGTTGCAGCCGTGATCCGAAATTCTCGATGGGCACTATCGAACACAGGCCATGAGACGGCGACGATGATCGCGAGCGCTACTGCCCCGGCGTAGCCTTCGAAGCCCCACGCGAATGCACCGACTCCGCCGAGAGCTGCGCCGATGAGTGGGGGGTACACGACGAAGGGTTCTCGAATTCGCAGCGAGGTCTCGGAGAGATCCCAGACCCATGCAAGGATCGCGCCCACAGCAACAACGGCGAACCATGCTTCGTCTGCCCATGCAACCGCAAGGAGAGCAACGACGAGAGCGACCGAGAGAAGGTTTGGGCTCACGCTGACACTTGGTGGCGCAGCGAGAGCGCCACCTGACACCGGGGGGATGAGCGCTACTTCATCCGACGCCGCGAGTGTGGCCGTCATGTCGACAGGATCACCATTGAGCCACACTCCGGCAAGAGCGGCGCTCTCAGTGAATCTCTCCCCGAACTGATCGTTCGCCTTCCTGAGGAGTTCGCCTACGGTTGGAGCCTCGATGTCTATCCGGTCGACACCTGCGGACTCTCTCAGATTGGCGAATAAGCGCAATGTGGCCATCGAGTAAGGAGAGTAGCGCTTCTTGCGGTCAGAAGGTCTCGGGGGAGGGAGGGAGGTTTTGGGAGTCTTCGGCTACGATCAACGTTCTCTCCTCCCTGTCACGCTCCCTCCCCGAGAAAGCTAAGACCGGCGAGGG
>CAYYGI010000029.1:0-9897 GCA_964471085.1 uncultured Acidimicrobiaceae bacterium | reverse complement strand
TGTATAAACTGTGGTGCTATCTGCCTTGCAGAGGCACGCTGCAGAACCGGGTACCCGCTACCAAGCGACCTCGCTACATCCGGTGTGGGACTGCGGCTCGATCTGGAAGGTGGCATGGTCGATCCCGAAGTCAGCCGAGAGCGTTGCACGTGCGGCATCGAGTGTTGCGTGACTCTCTGCACCGTCACGGATGACGATGTGAACAGTGGCAGCATGCATCTGGGAAGTCAGCGTCCATACGTGGAGGTCATGTACCTCGACGACGTGCTGCAAGCCAGCAAGAGCACTTCGCATTGCTTGGACATCAACATCCTCGGGGGCAATCTGAAGGAGGATCCGCACCGAACGCCGTCCCAGGGAGAACGCCCTGGGAAGAATGAAGATACCAATGGCAATTCCGACGATCGCGTCGACTGCATACCAACCGGTGACCAGCATCACGATGCCGCCGACCACCACGCCGATTGATGCGAGGAGATCCCCGAGCACTTCAACGAACGCACCTTCGATGTTCAGAGACTCCGATGCACCCTTCCGGAGGAGGAGGAACGCGACCACGTTGATGATGAGGCCGCCGAAGGCAACAATGATCACAGCGCTAGCGTGCACCTCCCCCGGAGTACCCATCAGCCTCCGGATTGCTTCAACGATCACAAAGGAGGCAACTCCGAAAAGAAGAACAGCGTTTGTGAGCGCTGCGAGGATCTCAACTCGGTAGAGCCCAAAGGAGCGCTCTGCAGTTGGTTTTGCTCTGGCAGCGATTGACGCTGCAGCTAGAGCCATCCCGATTCCCAGTGCATCTGTTGCCATGTGTCCCGCATCTGCCTTGAGCGCCAACGAGCCAGCAGCGATTCCTGCAAGGAATTGCACCACTGCGTACGTGGCCACGAGCCCGAATGCGATTCCTAGGGGTCTTGTGTAGGTGGCGCTCTCGATGTCTGAGTGGTTATGGCCGCTGCTCATGCACGATCATCGTGGGAGTGGAGGTAGTGCTCGACGGCGACATCAAGGAGTATGCGGATGTGAGAGTCCGCAACGGAGTAGAACATTTCTCGGCCATGGCGGCGGGAGCGCACGAAGCCAGCGAGTCTTAGGTGTCTGAGTTGATGGCTTGTAGCGGACTCAGAGGCGCCGACGAGTTCCGCGATAGCGCCGACACAGAGCTCTCCCCCTTCAACGAGGGTGGAGACGATGCGTAGTCGGTTCGGGTCTGAGAGTAGCTTGAACCGCTCTGCAAGAATGCCAGCAGATTCGTGGTCGAGAACTCGGTCTGTCGGGAGGGTTGGCCCATGCTCGCGGTGTGAGGCTTTCATGAGCCCTATTATATGAACGTATGCTCATATATTCAAGCATTATCTCTCAGCCCCGAAGAAGTGCTCTCAGAAAGAACCACAGGTTTGCGGGCCGCTCTGCGAGGCGCCGTGTCAGGTACGGGTACCAAGCCTCACCGTATGGCACGTATACCCGAACCTCGTGACCCAGAGCAACGAGTTCCGCCTGGCGGTCTCGCTGGGCACCGTAGAGCACCTGAAACTCCCAAGGCTTCGCTCTGTCTTGAGCCGCCTCAATCATGTGAGCCTGGCGCGCGGGGTCGTGACTTGCAATGGCAGGTTTCACATTGGGGGACGCCATGAGCAGCTCTCCGAGGCGGTCGAAAGCAGCGTTGACCTCGTCGCTAGATTGAAACACGACATCTTCTGGTTCTGCATAGGCGCCCTTGCACAATCGGATGTGTCCCCCGAGGGGGAGGAGTGTGTCGAGATCCTCGCGAGTGCGCCTCAGATATGACTGAATCGCTACACCGAGGTTTCCGTGCTCCGCCTGTGCAACAGCGTATATCTCGATTGTTGCCTGGGTGTGGGTGGACTCCTCCATGTCGATCGTCACCGTGGTATTCGCCACACGGGCTGCAGCCGCGATGTCGTCGAGATAGCGCGTCACTGTCTCATTGGCTGGGTCCATCTCAAGGCCAAGTCCGAGCTGGGTGAGCTTGACCGAGATGTTCGCATCGAGACCCTCTCTCGCTATCTGGTGGAGGCATGCAAGGTAGGAGTCGCGAGCCGCGGTGGCTTCATCGACTGAAGTCACATGTTCACCGAGATGATCCAGTGAGACGGCCATCCCCGCTGCGTTGAGTTCCTTGGTGACGGCGAGAGCGTCACCAAGGGTGTCGCCTGCAACGAAGCGTCTGGCCACAGCGCGCCCCCCCGATGTGTCGGTGACAAACTTTCTCGTGATAGCTCGGTCGGTGATAGCAAGCACCACTGAACGCATCATTGGCGAGAGACCTTCTCCCCGAGTTCCTTTGACTGATTCGCCGCGGCACGCACAGCGTTTCCAAGAAGTGCTCTGAATCCGCCGTCCTCAAGGACGTGCATTGCAGCGGCAGTCGTTCCACCTGGGGATGTGACCTCTCCCCTGAGCCGGAACGCCGACTTCTCCGAGGCTGCAAGTAGCGCACCTGCTCCGTGCACCGTCTGGTGGACGAGCTTCTCCGCAGCGTGATGAGGCAGCCCTTCCCGGATCGCTGCCTCAATGAGCGCCTCTGCGAGGAGGAAGACGTATGCAGGCCCCGTGCCAGAGACAGCAGTGACGGCGTCGAGAAGATCTTCCGAAACGCGCAGCGTGACTCCAACCGCGGCAAGCACCGTCTCGGCTCTCTCCGCGGCTGCTTCGTGAGCGGTGTCAGCAACCGTGAAGGCCGCGATCCCGAGGTCGACCGCTGAAGGAGTATTCGGCATTGCTCGCACGATCGAAGTTCCGGGAAGTGCATCCTCGAAGACCGAGATCGGGACGCCAGCCGCAATAGAGATCACCAACTGATCGGGGGAGAGATGATCGGCGATCTCTTCGAGTATTGAGGGAACATCCCTTGGCTTCACAGCAATAACGAGAATGTCCCGCCCGTCGAGAGCCTCGAGGACAGAGAGCGTCGCGAGGGCACCAGTCGCGTACTCGAGCTCCTTTATTCGTTCGGGCCGTCGCACCGCGAGAGCAATGTCTTGGGGCTCCCACTCCCCTCGCAAGAGACCGCGCGCAAAGATTTCTCCCATGGCACCAGCGCCCAAAATCGCAACAGTCGGTTGTGTCATGGCCGGAAGGTTATCGCACACACGGTGGCGTGCCCTATCGTTCAGGGCGTGAGTGAACACGACCGGGACTGGGAAGCCTTCGCGCCGGAGGCTGAGAGCGACTCCAAACGACTGTTCGGAGTGCCCGAATTTATCGCGCTCGTCGTAGCCGGTCTCATCCTTGTGGGGTTAGCAATGTTCTGGCCGACCGAAGCGGGCGCTCAGGCCGCTATCGACGATGTAGCTGTGCTTGGAATCCCAACCTACTTCCACGAAGCCGTTGTCAAGGAGGTCACCGAGTTCCACTGCGAGTTCTCAGCCAGCGGTGCTTGCATTCTTGTGACCTTCGAGATTACAGCGGGGCCCGAATCGGGGTTGCCGTATGCCCAGGAGTTCACCGTTGGCGAGATGACACCAGACTTTCAGGTAGGTGATAACGTCGTCCTCTCCTCCGTGCCTGCCAACGGCGTGGTCGCGACGCTCAGCGATGCGCCGTGCGAGTTCGACCCGGAGGCTACCTGCACGGAGGTTGGCCTAGAGCTGATCGGCGGGCCCTATGCGGGTTCGATTGAGTATGTACTCCTCTTCCCCGGCCAGGAGGAGGGTCTCACAATCGGTTCCGACGTTGCGTTGACGTACGATGCCGAAGGAGTGATCGTTGCAGTGGCTGTATCGACAATCCAGACTCAGTACCAGTTCGCTGACTTTCAGAGACGCACCTTCCTTGGGCTCCTCGCTCTGGCATTCGCTGGAGCTGTGATCGCTCTTGGCCGGTGGCGGGGGCTGGCAGCACTTGCTGGCTTGGGCCTCAGCCTCGTATTCATCCTCTTCTGGGTGATCCCATCACTCCTCGACGGGAACCCCCCGGTACTCGTCGCGATCGTCGGTGCTGGGGCTGTTGCATACCTCGCGCTCTATGTGTCTCACGGCTTCACACGGTTGACGACGATTGCTCTCCTAGGGACCGTTAGTGCGCTCACCCTGACAGCGCTCCTGGCATGGCTCTCGGTGTATGCTGCAACATTTACGGGTCTCGCGACAGAGGAATCCACGCTCCTTGTGCTCCTCGACGGCATCGACCTGCGAGGACTCCTCATCGCGGGCATTGTGATCGGGGCTGCGGGAGCGCTCGATGACGTGACCGTCACTCAGTCTTCGGCAATCGCACAGATCCGTGCCGTTGCTCCAGATATCAGCAAGTCCGAGCTCTTCAACCGAGGGATATCGATTGGACGGGCGCACGTCGGTTCGATCGTGAACACCCTGGTCCTTGCCTACCTCGGTGCTGCCCTCCCGCTCACCATCCTCTTCATACTTGCTCAGCAGTCCATGGGGACGGTGATAAACAGCGAGGTGGTTGCCGTTGAGATAGTCCGCACGCTCGTCGGCACACTCGGCCTCGTCGCAGCAGTACCGCTGACCACATGGTTCGCGACGTTGTGGCCAGCAGAGAGCACTCATAAGCATTGAGCGCCTCAACGTTCCCGATTGTCAGGCGTTGTACGTGTTCCGGTGGACCAGGTTCTCGATCGGCTTACGACCGCCAAGCCTTGCAGGGCGAGAACGTGAAGTCGGGTACCCGATCGCTACAGCGTATCGGGATGTTCTCCCTTCGGGGAGTCTGAGCACTTCGGTTGCCACATGCTCACGATGCAGTGTGATAGGACAGCTTGCCATCCCGATCGCGTCGGCTGCAAGCATGATATTTTGGGCAAGGCGGCCGATGTCAAATTCGTAGCCGTTCGGTTCCTGTACGAGGCAGATCACGGCTGGCGCGCTCCGGATCGGCCCCGTGAAGTCGCCTGCACCGCACAACCTCTCCTTCAAGAGAGGGTCATCAACGACGATGAAAGACCAGTGCTGGAGGTTCTTTGCTGAACCGGTCCAGCGGGCCGCTTCAAGCAGAGCCTCGAGGTCAGCTTCCTCGACGGCTCTGGCGTCGAATTCCCGTATTGCACGCAAAGAAAGAAGGGAGGAGTACAGATCAGTCATCCCTCAAGTGTAGCCCGAGAACTGATCTGACACTGGCCCGTCCGCAACTGGTTCGTGCTTAGAAGGCCTCGTCCGAGAGCTCCATGAGCCAACCATCCTCTGCTTGAGCAGCGGCGGTCCTCACCGCGACCTTCGGGAGAGCGTTGTTCACGAAGAACTTCGCGGAAGCGACCTTGCCTTCGTAGAACCCGATGTCCTCACCGGTTGCTCCTGGAAGCGCAGTATGAGCGATTTCACCATGCTCAAGCAGCAGCCACGCGATCGTGACCTCCGAGAGACTCTCAAGGAGCGCGTTCGTGTGGAGGCCGGTCTTGTAGATCTCCGTCGGGCTCTGCATGGATTGCATCGTGTGCCCAACCAAGACTCCAATGTGGTTCTGAACCTGTTCGAGCGCGTGTCCGAGTACTTCACGCTCGTGCGAGAACTCATCAGATCCGCCCTTCACATACTCCATCATGCCCTCAGAGAATTTCATGAGCGTCTGACCCTGATCTTTCGCAATCTTGCGGAAGAACAAATCGAGTGCCTGGATCGCCGTCGTGCCCTCATACAAGGTGTCGATTTTTGCGTCTCTGATGTACTGCTCAATCGGATAGTCCTGGGTGAAGCCGGCCCCACCGAGCACCTGGAGGGACTGCGCGAGAAGCTCATAGGCCTTCTCAGACGAGTAACCCTTCACCATCGGGAGCAACAGATCGTTGGCCTTGTCCCAGTACTCCTCTTCAGGGTGCAGGATCTTCTTGTCCTGCATGCCAGCCGCATACATCCACAAGGCTCTGAGACCCTCCGAATACGCCTTCTGGAGCATCAACATACGCCGAACGTCAGGATGCTTAATGATCTCGACCCGCGGCGCTGTTTTATCCATCATCGACGCGAGGTCGGCAGATTGCACGCGCTCCTTGGCGAACTCAAGCGCATTGAGGTAGCCGGTGGAGAGGGTGCAAGCAGACTTGACACCAATCATCATACGAGCGTCTTCGATGACCTGGAACATCTGGCGAATACCCTCGTGCGAGTTGCCGACGAGGTAACCGACACAGGGCTCGTCTGTGCCCATCGTGAGATCACACGTCGTGGAGCCCTTGATGCCCATTTTGTGCTCAAGGGTTGTCGCGTAGATGCCGTTCCGCTCGCCAAGCGCCCCATCCTCGTTGACGTGGAACTTCGGCACGATGAACATTGAAAGGCCCTTTGTGCCTGGTGGTCCACCTTCGCGTCGCGCAAGTACGAGATGAATGATGTTCTCGTAGTAGTCATTCTCCCCTGAAGTTATGAAACGCTTCACACCTTCGAGGTGATACTCGGCACCCTCAACGTGAATTGCCTTTGAGGTGCCCGCACCGACATCCGAACCTGCATCAGCCTCGGTAAGAACCATCGTGGCACCCCAGTTGTTCTTAACCATCGGGATTGCCCACTTCTCAATCTGGTCAGGTGTGCCGACCGCGGAGATGACGCCTGCCATCAGCCCACCAGAAGCAAAGAGGAATGTCGACGCGTTGGCCCCAATGAAGAACTCGCTCGCTGCCCACCGCAGGGTATGCGGGGCACCAAATCCACCGATCTTCTCATCAAGACCCAAAAGGTGCCAGCCACCGTCGTACATGCTATCGAGGCTGGCCTTCACTCCCTCTGGGAGCTTGACCTCTCCATCAACAAGCTTTGGTGGGTTGCGGTCCGCCTCAACGAAGCTCGCTGCGAATTCGTTGGTCGCGAGGCGCTCAACCTCGCGAAGGGAATCCCTTGCTGTGTCCTCATCAAAGGAAGCGAACGGTGCGTTCCCGTAGTACTCGCCTACTTTGAGATATTCGAAGAGATTGAACTCAACGTCTCTACGATTGCTCTTGTAATGACTCATGTCTCACACCTCGTGTTGCGCTAACGCGATTTATTAGGGTCGAGAGCAGGTTTGCCGACTTCTCGACACAATTTGAGTATACACTCCAAGTTTGAGTGTACGACCATATTTGGGTGAGTCTCAAGTTGCAAGTACGATGTAGAGGATTGGAGGGAGAGAGTGGCTCGTTACCAGGTAGGTGTAGAGACCGAAGCGCGCATCATTGAAGCGACCCGCAGCCTCCTCGCTGAAGGGGGTATGGACGCGGCGACTCTCAAGGCTATCTGTGATCGGGCGAGGGTCCGGTCGGGGAGCTTCTACAACCTTTTTGACTCCAAGGAGGACGTGATCATCCGCGTCATCCGCGAATCCATCACCGCGGTTGATCCTGATCCCGGCGGTGCAGGCACCGACACCGTCGATGACCTCGTAGAAGCGTATATCCGCTTCTTCGTGGAGGAGCCGAAGATGGCGTTGGTGTACGTGAAATCTGCTCTTGCGGGGGAGTCGTCGACAGATGGTACTCGGCGTCGCTTTCTGCGCCATCACATGCGTCGTGTGGAGCGCTTCGGCGATGCCATGCAGCGCAACGATACAAGCCTCACCCCTGAGGCCGCACAGACACACGCGGAGTTGCTGCTCGGCGCTCTCGACGGTCTTGCTTTTCACTGGGCGCTCGACGAGACTTTCGACTTTGGGAAGTACGCTCTCCTCGCGAAAGAGCGCTTCAACTAGCCGGAAGTTACGAGATTCGCGTAGTAACCCGGGCACTGGTGCTGCTCTTCTGAAAAAAGGTCACATGCTCGACCTAAGGTCTCTAACATGAATAACAAGGATGTCGTTAGGGATATAGCTCCAGAGGAGCAACGCTTGCCGCAGTTACGAGCAGCAGAATTCTTTGCGGGTATGGGCTTGGTGCGCGCAGGCCTCCAGCCCGCTGGCTTCGAGGTCGTGTACGCCAATGACATCGAGCCCTCAAAGCACAACCTCTACACATCCAACTTCGATAGCGAGGAGTTCCGGCTCGGAGATGTGCGCCAGGTGGTCGGTAGCGATATTCCCGATGTCGACCTTGCCACAGCGTCGTTTCCTTGCACCGACTTGTCGCTGGCCGGAAATCGTGCGGGCCTCAGGGGTGCCGATTCGAGCATGTTTTGGGAATTTGCTCGGATTCTGAGAGAGATGGGCGATCGACGGCCCCGAGCTGTTCTCTTGGAGAACGTGCTCGGGTTCGCCACCTCGCACGGAGGCAAGGATCTAGCTGAGGCTATTGCTGAACTGAACAGTCTCGGGTATTCCTGCGACATCTTCGTGGGCGACGCGAAGTGGTTCGTCCCTCAGAGCCGTCCGCGCATGTTCATCGTCGGATTGCTTGATCCACCCGTGGATGCCGAGGCTTGGGGCCCCTCAGCATTCCGTCCCGAGTGGGTCTGGAAGTTCAGATCCGCGCGCCCCGATGCTTTGTTGCACGCATACTCGCTCTCTGTACCGCTCGGAGAAGCCCCTGGACTCGCAGGTGTGATTGAGTATGTTCCCATCGACGACGAACAATGGTGGGAGCAAGAGAGAGTCGCTAAGTTCGTCGATTCACTTTCGACATTGCAGTTGGAACGACTTAAGAATCTCAGCGAGGCGGAGGAATTGCAGTGGCGCACCGCATACCGCCGGACGCGGTCAGGTGTCGCCGTTTGGGAGATTCGCGCCGACGATATCGCCGGTTGTCTTCGCACAGCGCGCGGCGGGTCCAGCAAACAAGCTGTCGTTGAAGCTGGCGGGGGAGCGGTCCGTGTGCGGTGGATGATCCCGAGGGAGTACGCACGCCTCCAGGGCGCCGGTGGTTTCACTCTCGACGCCGTCTCGACAAACCAAGCCCTCTCCGGATTGGGAGATGCAGTGTGTGTGCCCGTGATCCGATGGATAGCCGAGTCCTACCTGGGCCCGGTACTGCATGAGGCACCGAGGGCGTCTGTCGCCTATGCCTGACAGGATCTCTGACTTCCCTGACACGCCGCACGCTGTTGAATCCATACGACGGAGAATCCGCGGAGCGTTCGATACTCTGGACGAGAAGCGCCGAAAGGTGGGGAACGCGAAGCACGGCGTCTACTTGTTTACGACTACGACGGAGAGCCGATCTACGTTGGCCAGACGTACGAAGGTCTCCGGCAGCGCATCGGCCGGCATCTCACGAATCAGAGGACTGATGCCGTGGCGATGAGCGTTCTCGATCCATTCGAGGTCGCAGAGATAGAGATGTGGCCGTTCTGGAAATTGGAAGGTGCCACAACCACCGATGCGAGAGAGGTTCTTTCGAGAGCGGAGTTCACCGTTTACCAGCGAGCGTTGAGCGGATCAGCCTTTGGTGCCATGCTGAACGAGAAGGATGTCCCCGTCACTGAGGCGATCGAGCTTCCTCCCTCGTATCGCGTGCGCATCATCCCCGACGATCTGTATCTACAACGGAAGCACCCAGACGTGCGGATAGCGAGGCGAGCAAGCACGATCGCGAATCTGGCACGGGTTATCAGCGAGAGATCCGTTAATCCGGGTCTCCGAAAAACCCTGCTGACCCAAGCCCGGCGCCTGGAGTGGTTAGCGCAGCGAAGGTATGAGGTAGTGGGCGGGGAATCGCTGGTGGGAGAACCGGGGGAGGAGACCGGCGAGGAGACAGCCCCGGTACCCCCAGGGGAGGATGCCTGACACCTACAACGCAGCCACAGATAGCGAGGCGCACGAGGTCTCAGTCTGGCCGAGGGTCCACCGTCATCCGCTGATTCGAGGCTGACGAGACTTCCGGCTAAGAGACCTTGGGACGGGCTCTCTCGATGATGGTGGCGGAGTCGACATCTGAGGCGAGATTCCCGAAGTTGAGGCCACGGATCTCACCGAGGCGACTTGAACAGAACGCTTCGGAGATCACTGTGTTCCCCGCCTTGATCAACTGAGCTGCCTGCATTGCCTTTGCGAGCCTCTCCACGTAATGCCGGCCCTGAG
>CAYYGI010000028.1:0-10030 GCA_964471085.1 uncultured Acidimicrobiaceae bacterium | reverse complement strand
TCCTCCCCACTCGCCTCCGATCTCTCTGGTATGTCGTAGTACCCGCTATCAGCGGCTACCGTTCCCTACTGGGGCGCACCTCTCCAACAGCCCTAGGAAATGACAACAAGCCACATCACTGAAACCGCGACCTCGTTCGCTTCATTGGGTATCGACGCCGACCTTGTCGCTGAACTCGATTCCCAGGGAATCACGTCACCGTTCCCGATCCAAACGATGACTATGCCAGACGCTCTTGCGGGACACGACATCACAGGGCGAGCAGAAACGGGTTCCGGCAAGACCCTCGCGTTTGGGTTACCAATGATCATGCACGTCACGAAGGGGCAGTCGAAGCGCCCGCAGGGACTCATTCTCGTTCCGACACGGGAACTCGCTGTCCAGGTTGCGCGCGCCCTTGCCCCCCTCCTCGACGTCCGGGGTCTCAAAGCCATCGCGGTGTACGGTGGAGCCCCCATGGGCCCCCAAGTCGATGCCCTCAACGAGGGGGCCTCAATCGCTATCGCCACTCCCGGTCGCCTTATAGACCTCATGGAACGCAGAGTCTTTGACCCCCAAGACATCTCCATGGTGACCATTGATGAAGCCGACCAGATGGCAGACATGGGGTTCATGCCCCAGGTACGTAAGATCATGGCGAAATTGCCTGACCAGCGCCAGACGTTCCTCTACTCAGCAACCCTCGATCACCAAGTCAAGGAACTGATCACTCGCTACATGAGTGATCCGGTCGTTCACGAAGTCGACTCCGCGAACGAGACTATCGATACGATGGAACATCGCTTTCTGAAGGTCCACTATATGGACAAGGCGAAGGTCGTGACGAAGATCTCGCAACACAACAACCGAGTATTGGCTTTCACTCGCACAAAAGCCGGGGCAGACCGCCTCGCAAACGCCCTCCTGGACCTCGGGGTCGCCACTGCCCCCATCCACGGTGACCTCCCCCAAAAGACGCGAGAGAAGTCTTTGCAACGCTTCACTGACGGTGCCATCAACGTCCTCGTCGCCACGAACGTGGCTGCACGAGGTCTGCACATCGACGATGTCGACGTCGTAGTCCACTTCGACCCGCCAGATGATCCCAAGACATACCTACATCGCAGTGGGAGGACCGCTCGAGCAGGTAAGGACGGCCTCGTCGTGACGCTCGTCGAGTGGGACCAGGTGAACGAAGTTCTTGGTATCCAGAGACGAGCAGACCTGAACATCCCGATCGTAAAGATGTTCTCCAATGATGAGCGCCTCGCCGACCTTGCAAGTTGGGAGCCCCCTCCCGAGGAAGCCCCGTTCAAGGCCAAGTCGATCAAGAGACGCAAACGTGGCGGATTCTGACACGAGTCGCGGCGAAGTACGAGGAGTACCAATGGCGAAACAGTACAAGAACGCACCAGACCTGACCATCGACCTTGCCAAGTCCTACTCGGCAGTCTTACACACGCCCGAGGGGGATGTGACTCTTGATCTGTATGCAGCTGATGCCCCACAGACAGTCAACAACTTTGTCTTCCTGAGCAACGACGGTTTCTACGATGGTGTGATCTTCCACCGCATCATTCCCGGCTTCATGGTTCAAGGCGGTGACCCAACCGGGACAGGCCGCGGCGGGCCCGGCTACAAGTTTCGCGACGAGACCCACTCCAAGACGACCTACAACCGTGGGACGCTAGCTATGGCGAACTCCGGACCGAACACGAACGGCTCACAATTCTTCATCATGCACGCCGACTACGCACTCCCGAACCAGTACACAATATTCGGTGAGGTCACCAATGGCCTCGACGTCGTCGACACCATTGCTGGAGCACCGACCGGTGCCCAGGACCGCCCAAACAATCCCGTATCAATCACATCGATAACGATTACGGAGAGCTAGCGGAATCACCAACTCCGCTAGCGTTGTAGAAAGATGGACTGGTTACTTGACCCCTTCTCCCTTGCTCTGCAACAACGGGCTCTGATCGCAGGCTCCCTAGCAGCGATCGTATTCGCTGTTGTTGGTACGTGGGTCGTCATCCGAGGCATGACTTTCCTTGGAGATGCTCTCGTCCACGGCGTAGTCCCGGGCATTGCTCTCGCGATCATCTTCGACTTCAGCGTTCTGATCGGTGCTGCAGCAGCGGCGCTCGTGATGGTGGCTGGCATCAACTTCGTCCACCGACAGACAGTATTCTCCGAAGACACCTCAATCGGGTTGCTCTTTGCCGGAATGCTCGCGCTCGGGGTGATCCTGATATCAACGACCGCTGGTGCAACCGGAACGCTGAACGCGATCCTCTTTGGGAATGCTCTCGGGGTCACACAAGCCGATATTGGAGTGCTCGGTATCGTCGCTGTCATAACAGTCGGAGGAACCGTGCTGCTCTACCGGCGCTTCATCGTCCTAGCTTTTAGCGAACAGAAAGCAGCGTTGTTGGGCTTCCGGCCAGAGAGAACCCACGCGATCCTCCTCGTGTTGGTCACTCTTGCGATCGTAGGATCATTCCAGACCGTCGGAACGCTCCTGATATTTGGCCTGATGGTCGGCCCCCCCGCCACCGCTGCACTCCTGGTGCGCCGAGTACCAGCAATGATGTTTACCGCCGGAGTGATAGGCCTTCTCTCGGTAGCTGGAGGACTCATCATCAGCTTCCACTACGAGACAGCCGGCTCGGCAACGATGGCGCTGCTACCGATCTTGCTCTTCTTCCTCGTCCTAGGGACCAAAACGCTGCTCGCTTGGAGCACAAGGATCAGATCTCGGGCCACGGTCACCTGAATATGCATTGCCCTGTGGATGCCCCTCAGGACGCCTTTCTGCGTTCTCGGTCACGCAGCCTGCGACGCATCCGCCTGCGTTCCCCAGCATCGAGGCCACCCCAGACACCCGCGGTCTGATTCGTAGCAAGAGCGTACTGCAAGCACGCATCACTCACAGGACATTCACCACAGATCTCCCGAGCAGCCTGCGAAGCGTACTCTTCCTCGGAGACAGGGAAAAAGACATCGGTCTCGACCCCGATGCAAGCCGCAGTACCTCGCCACTCCGTGTCGGGCACCCAGATCAAATCGCTCAACGTAAGCAACGCACACTCCTCTCCTCAGAATAGGATAACCACTACGGCCGCACGATAATTCCCAGTTTCTCCAATTGTCACACAGCGCTGGCCCCGATGCGAGGGAGAGATTGGACTTCCCCAACGAAGGGTCAGATCCCAGGTCCTGATCTCGTACTTCTGTCATCCTGAGACCACGTCAGCGACGACTCGACAGCCACGACACCTTCAACCCGGGCAGCAAGCTCAACCAGGAGGCGGCCATCGGATCGCGAGGGGAGGTGGCCCGCTATATTGACGATGCCATCTTTCACCACGATAGTAAAACCCTCGATAGGGAGTTGGAGGATCTCAACGGCGAGTCCATCAACGATCTCACTCGTCAGCTCCTCATCTGTGCGCGCGAATACTCGCATCACATCAGCACGAGAGATAATTCCTTCTAATCGCCCGTCAGGGAGCACGACCGGCAAACGTTTGATACGTTGATCGATCATCATCCTTGCTGCCTCCGACACCGAGGAGGATCTGTCTATCGTGTGCAACTCTGTTGTCATCACCTCGGCGACCATCGTGGCGGTCGGTGGGCTCTCGTCATTGAGAAAATTGGCGAGCAGCCGCTTCCTCTCGCGCCCCCACGACCGATTCGCTTCGGCGCTAACAAAATCCGCCTCCGTGATTATCCCAACCACCTTGAAATCGTCGTCCACGACGGGAAGGCCACTCACGCCCGCCCGAATCATGATCATTGCGGCTTCCTTGAGGTGTGCGTCCTCTCGTATCGTCATGATCTCTGTGCTCATCACTTCGCCGACCTTCACCAGGGTTCCTCCTTCGATTCTGTGCTCCCCACAATAGATGGTTTCTGCGCGAGTAGCCAAGTCGAAAGAAGGTTATGTGGCAATTGATAGGGGCAACTCCGCTCGGCAGCTAGGCTTTTACGAATCACACCGTAGCTACCAAATGCAGACTGCGAACACCCAAGGGGCAACATGCCGCTGAACATAATTTACCGAGGAACCGAGATCGCCGTCGAAGATGGTGTTACCGCACTCATTGGCTCCGATGCAGCAGCGACGATACGAATCGTCCGGCCCGGAATCTCGCGAAAGCACGCCGTGGTTTCCTACGACGGGGCAACGTGGAAGATCGAGGATGCTGGAAGCCGAAACGGGACATTCTCTGACGGGGAACGCGTGCACACAACAGTTATTGACGGACCCACAACGCTGTACCTCGGTCATCCAACCGACGGTGAGGCGATATCGTTCGTCCCCCTCCCACACGAAGGTTCGGAGAACGAATCCTCCGGCCCAGCACCGCGGCAAGAAACAATTCAGGATGAGATCGATGCTTTCGTTCTCGCCGAAAAACAGGGTGCCAGCAATCAGAGGATCGTCGCCACCGAGACTGGCGCTCCGGTTGCACCCGCGAACGCACAGGCTAACCCGGTGCTACCTGCCCAAGTCGCTCCCGCCTCTGACGCCGAACTCGCTGCACTGAGCGCAGCCCTTCGGGACCAGATCAGCTCGATCAAAGGCCTCACCTGGTCTGTCTGGGCAATGATCGCCGTGACCGCGGTGCTGGCAGTTGTGACTATGTTCATCGGCATCCTCGGGGGTTGACGCAGAACAACTATCGGGGAACGACGTCCTGGAGTATCACCACTACTGATCTTCAGCATCCGGATTCTGAAGAAATTTGAGTACCTCTTCAGCAAGCTCATCTGCGGTGGGCAAGTCTTCAGGAACCTTCGAGGTTGTTCCGACACTGCCTTCGAGGCTCTCAACGAAGTGTGCAACTTCTGACCTCTGACTGATGATCTCATCGAGATGCCCAATCTGGGCTCTCGCATCCTCCTCTAACGAGGAGAAGTCGAAGTCAACTCTGAGTTGCTCCGAGGCCTTCCGCAGCAGACCGATCATTGCGGGAAAATACGGTCTCCCAACGTACTGAGGGACTTGGGCCCAGTACCCGATCGAAGGAATGCCGGCGTCCTCTACCGCGGAGCGGAATACGGTCGCTGCCGATGCCGGCACGACAATCTCGTCCATGAGCATCTCGTCTCCCGGCAGCAGGAGCCTCGGGTCGAACGCCGTGCAGAACACTGCAACATCCTCCCCATGTCGCACAGGCGTGGGAACAGCACCAAGCGTGACGAGGCGGACCACCCCGAATTGTTGAGCCAACTCGGAGAGCGCCTCACTGATTCGCGCCCAGCCGAAATCGGGCTCGTTCCCGACCATAACCAGCACGTCCCTCCCCGATAGCTGCACATGCACGATCTCCATTCGGGGCCAGGAGAGCGTCTGCTTCTCTCCTGCACTGATCCGGAGAATCGGCCGGTTCGATCGGTAGTCGAAGATGGTGTCGGGGTCGAAGGTAACGATTGGCTCTCCGTGCTCGATGAGCCAGTCGGCAGCATCGCTCGCGGCTGAGGCAGCATCCCCCCAACCAGCAAGCCCGAAGAACAAGACAGGGTCCTCCATTGGAGGTGGCGTGTTGACGTTGTACAGCGACATCGTGTCAACCTACCGCCTGGATGCGCCAGCTACAGGTAGAGTCCGTTTCCGTGTTCAGAATCACTCCCACCTTCAAGTGCCTTCCTGTGGCGCATGTGTTCGAGTTGAACAGACGCAGCGAGTTGCTGAGAGATGAGCGAAGCTTGGATACCATGAAACAACCCCTCTAGCCAGCCAACGAGCTGAGCCTGTGCTATGCGAAGTTCTGCTCCTGAGGGCACGTCTGTGATTGGGATGAAGACTGCGTCGAGTTCTTCGACGAGGTCATCGGAGAGCACCTCACGGAGTTCATCGATCGACTGGTCATAGATCGAGACGAGGCGCTGCCTCCCTGCATCATCGAGTGGTGCCTCTCTCACCTCTTCGAGCATTGCTCGAGTCATTGAAGCAATGCGGATCAGCTTCGACGGTTCTGAGACGTGTGGCCGGGAATCGTCGGAAACGTCGGCGGCCTCTGAAGGAACCATGACCTCAGGGGTGACGGCCTGTTTTGTGCTGTCTGTATCCATTTTGGAAGCATACGGTGGCATGGTCACACAGCAACCGGTACGATGCCTAGCTATGAACCAACCGCACTCCACAGATCCGGACCGCAAAGAACCCCCAAAGAGAGTCTTCCTGAAAAGGCTGGCCTGGACAATGCTCGGGCTCATCATCACACTGCTCGTCTTCTCCTTTGCGTTTGCGCAGTTCTCTGTGCATCGAGCGTTCCCCCAGACCGAGGGAACGATCCAGGTCGAAGGCCTCTCCGGGCCAGTAGAGATAATCCGGGACTCGATGGGCATCCCCCACATCTACGCCGACACCCCAGAAGACCTGTTCATGGCACAGGGCTACGTACACGCCCAGGACCGCTTCTTTCAGATGGACTACTGGCGCCACATCTCCTCGGGAAGGCTCTCCGAGCTCTTCGGCGAGGACCTCGTCGAGACGGACACCTTCCTCAGGACACTTGGCTGGGACCGCCTCGCCGAGGAGCAATTCTTGGCAGAATCTCCTGAAATCCAGGCGCTCCTCCATGCATACGCGGCTGGGGTGAACGCGTACATCGCCACGCGGTCACCTGGGGAGCTCTCGCTCGAATACTCGATCTTAGGACTCACGAATCCCGGCTACGTTCCTGAGCCGTGGACACCAGCGCACTCGCTCGCGTGGGGGAAAGTCATGTCCTGGGATCTCGGAGCAAACCACGAGGCTGAGATCGTTCGCGCGCTCCTTCTCGGCATAATGCCCACTGAGCGCATGGAGCAGCTCTTCCCACCGTACCCCGGTGACCGACATCCATTCATCGTGGAGTCAGAGGGTGCTAGCGTCACCGCGATCGAAGCAACCCACCTCTTCTCCGATGCGCTCCAGGTTCCTCTGCGTTCCGCCGCCTACGCGATCACCACGATCAACCGCATCACAGGGGGAGGGATGGATACGGGCATCGGATCGAACTCGTGGGCAGTTTCTGGTGAACACACAGCAACAGGGCACGCTATTTTGGTGAACGACCCGCATCTTGCTGCCCAGATGCCCTCGATCTGGTACCAGGTCGGGTTGCGCTGCAACACCGTCACGGAAGCCTGCCCATTCGATGTTGCCGGCTTCTCGTTCGCGGGTGTCCCTGGTGTGATCATCGGCCACAATGCCGACATTGCGTGGGGATTTACGAACGTCGGACCGGACGTACAGGATCTCTACATCGAGAAGATCAACCCGAACAACCCGAACCAGTACAAGCACGAGGGGGAGTGGCTTGACATGGAGATCCGACATGAGACGATCTCTATTGCTGGGGGGGAGACAGTCGACATCGTGGTGCGCTCAACAATCCATGGCCCCATCATCTCAGACTCCTATGGGCTCCTGGAAGACTTCCACACAGCAGGAGTAGAGACCCCGGAGCCGTTTGCAATTGCGATGCGGTGGACGGGCCTTGACGACGTTCCCTCCATTGTTCAGCCAATTTTCGGCATCAACAAAGCATCCAACTTCGAGGAGTTCCGGAAGGCTGCCCTCCTCTTCTCGGTCCCGGCCCAGAACTTGCTGTTTGCGGACACGAAAGGCAATATCGGGTATGTGATGCCCGGCAATATCCCAATTCGATCGAAAGGGGACGGCACGCTCCCCGTCCCAGGATGGACCGGGGAGTACAAATGGACTGGATTCATCCCTCATGACAAACTGCCGACAGCCTTCAACCCTGCTTCCGGTTACATCGTCACAGCGAACAACGCTGTCATCGATGACAGCTTCCCCTACCTCATCACAGAGGATTGGGCGTACGGATACCGTGCGTACAGGATCGTCGATCTTCTCACATCGGACCTCGGGATCGGTCTCGACGGGCACGCAGCGATCCTGCTCGATGGATACGACCTGAACGCGGAGCATCTCCTGCCGTTCCTCTTTGCAGCCATCGAAGCACAGGACGCGGCTGGCGATGATATCCGGAATGAAGCAATCAACGAATTACGCGGTTGGGACCTCCAGAACTCCGCAGAGAGCACCGGCGCCGCCGTCTGGAACGCAACATGGCGAAATCTGCTCGCAGCGACATTCCACGATGAACTCCCAGAAGATCTGCATCCAAGAGGCGGATCCCGTTGGTTCGAGGTGATGCACCACCTCATTGAGGACCCGAGCGACAAGTTCTGGGACGACGTGAACACCCCCGAAGTTGAGACGAGAGACGGCATCCTCGTCAAGGCTTTCGATCGCGCACTCGATGAGCTTGTTGACACCCTCGGTTCCACCGTCTCTGAGTGGTCGTGGGGCCGTCTGCATCAAGTGACGTTCACGAACGAGACGCTCGGCCAGTCAGGGATCGCGCTCATTGAGGACAGGTTCAACCGGGGGCCCTTCCCCGTGGGAGGGAGCAAGTCAGTGGTGAACGCAGTCGGTTGGCATGCCGCTGAGGGGTACGCCGTGGACTGGCTGCCTTCCATGAGGATGCTGATCGACCTCGGTGATCTCACCCAGTCACGAGCAATACATACAACGGGTCAGTCCGGCCACGCCTATCACGAGCATTACATGGATATGGTGCCGCTCTGGCTTGCAGGCGAGACCGTCCCGATGCTCTGGGAGCGAGCCGACATCGAAGCAGACGCGACCAGAACCCTGATCCTGACACCATAGAGAACAGAGTTTCAGGCTCTGAACTCTCTCACGGTGGGCCCGGTGGGACTCGAACCCACACGCTTCGGATTAAAAGTCCGCTGCTCTGCCATTGGAGCTACAGGCCCTAAGTGCCGAGAGGCACCCTCTGAAAGATACCAGTGAAGGATCTTCACTCACTCAGTCGAAATGTCACTCCAAGCGCGCGAGAGATCCGCTCCCTGGCTTCGTCTGGAAGCTTCAGCGTGCCGTGCTCCTGATACAGCTCGGTAACTCCCTGTAACTCGTTTAGTTCAATCGAGCACTCCGCACACGTCGCGAGGTGCTCGGCAGCGAGGGTCTCCTCCTCCTCGGTGATCGAACCATCAAAAAACTCAGGGAGCATCGCGTCAAGGTCGTTGCACGAAAGACTCGTCACAGGTACTCCTTTAACTGGACGCGCAACGCTTCGCGCGCTCTTGCGAGACGCATCTTGACTGCCGACTCCGTGACGTCGAGGATCGCGGCGACTTCAGGGGTAGACAGACCTTGGATAGCTCTGAGTGTGAACGCCGCACGAACAGGCGCCGAGAGCACCCCTATGGCGGCATCGAGACGGTCAGCGAGTTCCGAGTTCAAGACAGTTGCTTCAAGAGAGATGCCCGACGGTATCGAGATCACCTCGTAGGTCATCGGGTCGACCGGTTCGTCCCGTCTCCTCCGGGTAATCGCAATTGCTTCCCGGTAGCCAATTCGGTAGATCCATCCGCCAATCGGGCCGTCCCCCCTGTACGACGGAAGTGCTTTGATCACCTTGATAAACGTCTCTTGCACGACGTCCTCTGCGAGATGACGATCACCAATAATCCGGTAGCCGAGGGTGTAGATAGCGTCGGCGAACTCGTAGAAGAGTTGATTGATCGGTCGATCGCTCACATCTGTGGATGCCATAGAGAGTAAGTCTATTGCTCAAGTGGTGAGCGTTCCTGATCCGAACCTCGTCGCCAGCAGCACTTAGCGTCGAAACAGGTCCCAGGTAGCGAATCCAACAGCACCCGCGGCAAAGACCCACAAGATTGGTGTGGACGTGACGACAGCAGCAACTGCAAAGATCCCAGCAACAACAATACGCATCCCCCGATCAGTCGTCGAGAGGCGTGCCTGGATCGTGTCGCCGGTCACAGCCACCTCGAATAACTCAGTGAGTTCTTCGGGCGAACGCGATCCAACGGCCCGTGCTACCTCAACACCATCGTGGACCGCGATAAAGGTTGGGACACCCCGCACACGATGGAGGGAGGGAGTCTCCGGGTCAGCGTTGCTATCAACTTCAGTCAACCGTACTCTGCCATCAAAACGGTCCGCGACGTCGCCCACAACGGGCCTCAT
>CAYYGI010000027.1:7630-10151 GCA_964471085.1 uncultured Acidimicrobiaceae bacterium | reverse complement strand
GGGGTCACCGCTCGTACATCGCGGCTATTGCGTGTGCCACCACAAGACCTGTCCGCCGCGTCATCGATCTGAGCGCAACAATCACCGCAGGCGAGCGGGTCTCTTTGAGCATAGGGAGGGTTCTGCCGCGCGCCACAACACCGAGTCTGTCGGCAATGAGGTTGGCGAGAGCAAGACCCCCCTCCGATCTGGAGTACTCGGACTCGAAAAAGTACACTCCCTCGTCTCCCTCCACAACGACAAGGAAACCAATGACGATGTCAGCATCAATTCGGTTCGCGCGATGGACTCGCACCCGTACGGGAGGTGTCGTATCGATGCTGCGACTGATCGTTGCCCATGCACCGAGAAGTTCAAGGTCAGCCGCCGCCTCTGTGGCTGCTGTCCAAGTAGCGGAGGTCTCTGCGGCATCCCGGCACTCGGGGTCGAGATAGACTCGTTGGCCTGCAATAGAATCGGGGAGGGACGCGAGCCACTGCCGCTCCCGTACTGCCTCTCTCCCCGGCTTCTTCGTGACCATCTCCATGAGACGCAGCTCACTGCTCACGATGCTACCGGAAATACCATCTTCTGCCAGTTCTCGATTATGTTGAAAGTCTAAGATGCCCGTAAGAGTGTCAGAGCCGAACACTCCATCAACCTTTCCTGCCTCAAACCCGAGCGAATTGAGGCGCGCTTGAAGACTGGCGACGTCGTCGCCTCGCATCATTGGAACGCGTCGATAGAGCAAACGATCCCCGAGTTTGTAGCCGGCGTCGACAAGAGCTCTCCATGTCTCTGGTCCAACGATTCCGTCGACGGGGAGACCCCGGCGCTCCTGGAAGTCAGAGACGGCTTCGAGAGTAGCGGCGCCAAAGATACCTTCTTCGTCCTTCGACGTAGCGTGCCCAAGGGCTGAAAGGCGAACCTGGACGTCTCGAACGGGTTCTCCTCGGTCTCCCTTGCGAAAGAGCCTCACGGGTTCAGTGCTCGCAGGCGGGGGCTACAGGAACTCCACTAGCTCTGCAGCGAGCTGAGCTTTACTTCGTGCTCCAACAAGGCGTCTCTTCTCCTCACCACTCTGGAAAATGATAAGTGTTGGGATACTCATGACCCCGTATGAGCTCATCGTTGAGGGATTCTCGTCGACATTCAGTTTCGCAACAGTAAGCCTGCCTGCGTTCTCGAACGCCAACTCATCGAGTGGAGCATCCATTATCTTGCATGGCCCACACCACTCAGCCCAGAAGTCAACAAGTGTTGGAGTCTCCGAGGCAATTGCTGTTGCAAAGTCTGCGTCTGTGACGGTGGTTGTATTCTGGCCCATGGTCTCTCCTGTCTCGGGGCCGAGGTATTCAGCCGGGTCGAATGTTGTGGTCTACGTGTGGTCGTGGAGCCAGCGTTGAGCATCAAGGGCTGCTTGGCACCCCATGCCGGCAGCAGTCACTGCCTGGCGATATACCTGGTCCGCGACGTCGCCTGCAGCAAAGACACCTTCGACAGAAGTACGAGTGGTTCCAGCCTGAACATCAATGTACCCAGCGGTATCGAGTTTAAGATGACCCTCGAAAACTTTGGTGTTCGGCGTATGCCCAATTGCAACGAATACACCCTCCGCGAGGACGTCGCGCGTCTTGCCCGTATTCACATCTCGTATCCTGGCGCCGGTGACGAGCTGATCTCCGAGAATCTCGGTGATAACCGAGTCCCAGAGAACTTCGATGCCTGGATGCTCGAGGAGTCTGGCAACCATAATTGGCGATGCCCTGAATTCGTCACGCCGGTGTACAACGGTTACTCGTGAAGCGAACCGCGTGAGGAACAACGCTTCTTCCATCGCCGAGTCTCCTCCCCCGACGATAAGAAGTTCCTTATCCTTGAAAAAGAACCCATCACAGGTTGCACATGCCGACACACCAAAGCCGCGCAAACGGTCTTCTCCGGGGACACCGAGCCAACGCGCTGATGCTCCGGTCGAGATGATGATGCTCTCGGCAGAGTAGTTCTCTCCTCCGACAGAGACTGTGAAGGGTTGCTGGGAGAAGTCGACTTCTGTTACGTCCGAACTCACAATGCGGGTTCCGAAACGTTCTGCCTGCTTCCGCATCTGTTCCATGAGGTCAGGTCCCATGATTCCGTCAGGGAATCCCGGATAGTTCTCAACGTCCGTGGTGATCATCAATTGGCCACCACGCTCCATCCCTTCCACCAAGAGAGGGTTGAGGTCGGCGCGCGAGGCGTAAATTGCTGCAGTCAGGCCCGCTGGCCCGGACCCAATGATGAGAACCTTCTCGGTCATGGCTACTCCTGTTGTGGGGATTCGTCTTGGGGGTACCGCCGCGACCAGACAAAGGCGCCCACCAGAACCAGGATCAACCCCACCACGGCGTATGCAGTCTCCACTCCTATCAGCGTACCGAGGGCTCTAAATATTCCAATGATCAACCAGATGACAGCGGTGGTAGTCGCAGCAACCAGGATGACTGCAACGGAGATCCACGTGACGGCCTGTGCTGCGCGATCGACAGAGAGCTCTCTCACT
>CAYYGI010000027.1:0-7530 GCA_964471085.1 uncultured Acidimicrobiaceae bacterium | reverse complement strand
GAGAGTTGTTCCTCGACACCCGGTTGGCTCAAGGCCCCCTCTGTAATTTTGAGAAGTTCTTCGAGTGTTACGGCGTCTGTGCTATATGTGGCAATGGTGCCACCGTCAGGAAGCAGCTCTCTTGGGTGTGCCGCAACGTCTTGGACTTCGGCTGTTGCTACAGCCATTGAGTCCGCTTCAACCTCATTGCTCGTTACTCCATCAGCTTGAAAGAGCTCAACCTCAGCGCCTTCCTGGCTGAGTGTTCCAGGAAGGATCACGACTGCCGCGATGACTACGGCGGCTACTGCAAGCCCGGATGCGGGCTGCCACCACGCCACCCCCTCTCTCTTTGGTGTCGCTGCTGAGACCTCAGGAGCGAGGTTGAGCTTCGTCATGAGACTCGTATGGAGTTCCTCACGCTCGCTCGTTGTCAAGCTCGGAGCACTCCCGGATCTCAGGAACTCAATAGCTGCTCGCTGCACTGCGTACTCGGCCGCGAGCTCAGGTTCAGCTTCGATTCTTGCACGGAGATCAACAGAAGACGCAGCGTTGAGCTGGTCTTTTGCGAGTGCAACGATGAGATCGCGGTCGTGGTCGTTCATCAATCAATCTCCGGTGTTACCAGTTGGATGTTCTGAAGGGGGGAGAAGGTTCCCGAGCATTTCTGCAAGTTGCCTGCGTGCACGAAAAAGCCTGCTCTTGACCGTTCCCACAGGTATCTCAAGGATATCGCTGGCCTGCTCTAGGGACATACCTTGAAGGTCGACGACGATGACAACCCCCCGAAACTCGGGACTTAGCCGGGCAAGGGCCGCTTCGATATCGGGCCGCACTTCTACTGCCTCGAACGCGTCAGTACTGCGCGGGTCGACGGGGTCATACATCTCGGGGAGCCGATCGGCTTGCTTGCGTTTGCGCTTCCGGAGGTGGTCGTAACATGTGTTGATAGTGACGCGGTAGAGCCAGGTGGAGAAGGCTGCTTCTGCCCTGTATTTGTCAGCTTTCCGGAACACGGTAAGGAACGTGTCTTGGGTGGCATCAAGAGCTTCGTCACGATTGCGTAGCATCCGTAGGCAGGTCGCAAAGACGCGGTCTTGATGGGCATCGACGAGTTCGCTGAACGCGTCGATATCTCCAGTGAGGTACCGGTCGATGAGTTCAATGTCAAGAGCAGCACGGTCAGTCATTGCTTGAGAGACAGTAGTCAACTATCAGATCCCAGGCATACGCTGCCTACGGCGCGAAGCGGATCTCTGAGATCTTCGCTTGGTATGAGCCCTCTGGTTGCTGAGGGAGTTCAGTGATCCAGAACAGCCACATGCCTCCATCGCGCAGAGGCAGCTCAACGCGGGATTCCGAACTCTGAAGCGTTCCTCGCGCGATGTGCTCCCACCCGGACGAGATTGCAGGGAGAGTCCGAGACCACCCGAGGAGGAACACCGTTTCGGGCGTTCCCACGATGGAGACCGCAGTGGGCGTTCCCTCCAACACGAATACGAGGCCGACACCGGCCTTCACCTCATGGAGTGGTCGAGAGTAAGTCTCGGTCGGCCAACTTGTTGCACGGTCGCCGTCGTGCGCGTAGGGAACTTTCTCGTCACTCTCTGTGCCATCCCCGAGAGGGTCGTACACCGCTGCTACCGTGTCGAGGCGGCGCGAGTCATCGATCAGAACAAGAGCTTCCAGAGGTACGGGAGGTGGTGGGACGATCGGCTCAGCGGTGATTGGGTAGAGCACGGGAGACTCGGGATCGAAATCAGCAGCGAGACCGATCGCAGCGATACCAGCGATAAGCATGATGATGAACCCGAAGACCGCAAGCGATCGCCACGGGCTAACCGGGGCTTGCTGAAGTTCGGTGACTTGGGGGAGAGCCTTGAGAGATCGCGAGAGAGCAGCTGCATCCATCGAGCCTGCAATACCCGCTCTGAGCGCATCATCAACGCTCGGGAGGGCCCCATTGATGACATGAGAGGGAAACACGCTCGAATCGTGTGTGCCGGTGATGGCTGCTCGCAGCACTTCAGCGAGAGCTCTCGTATCTTCTTTTGCATCGACCCACCGGCTCTGCCTTCCAAACGCACCGAGCTTGACAGGGTGCGCTGCAGAGTATCGGATCGCTGAGGCATCGATCGCACCGTGGACTCCTCCCTCTGCGTGAAGTCGAGAGAGAGCAAGGCAGATACCTGCGGCGTTGGGGAGGAACTCTGTAAACGGGAGAGTGTCCTCGACTCGAAGCCTGTCCGCAATGGTGACCCCCCCATCCCATTCGGAGACGGAGTATGCGGACGCCGACGTCTCGCCTGCCGCGAAGACGCTCTGGATGTGGACATCCCTCAGGGCTGCAGCTGAGCGAACGCTCTCAAGGAAGGACGCGCGCCTCGCGGGTGACGACTCGGGGGCGAGATACCGGATGATGACAGGACGATCCAGCGTCTCATCTTGAGCGAACCATTCTTCAATGTCCCCGTCACTCCCCAACCGGATATTGAGTCGATAGCGATCAGGAAGTCGGGGAGGCATCTGTGCTACCGCGACCTGAGAACTGCTAACGCTTCAGGGATCTGCACGAAGCCCTCGCTCTCGTAGAGGCTGAGGGCGGACGTGTTCTCGAACTGCGTATTCAACAGGAGTGCTTGAGACCCGTGTCGGCGCGCGCTCCTTGCGGCCGCCCGTACAAGACTGCGGCCCATTCCTTCTCCCTGCCAGTGAGGATCAACGGCCACACGCTGCAGGTAGGAGATTGCGCGGCCGTAACCCACCACGGCGAATCCTGTGATACCGAGGTCACCGTCCTTGATCACAAATACCCGTGACTGGGAGGTAGCTCTCGTCGACTCGACGAGTGAGAGGCGGTCGAAGCGCCAGAACTCAGGGAATGCTGCTTCGTCGATGGCGAGCATGGCAGTAAGGTCAGGATCATCAACTCGGACAACGAGATGCTGGGGGGCAGGTATTGCATCGTCAAGGCTGAGACGCATCAGAGCAAGATCAATATAGGCAACGAAGCCAGCCGCCTCCCAAGGCTCTCGGGCAGATCGTGACAGAGGAGTTGAGAGGACACCAGGAACTCCAGCTACTTCAAGCTTGTCGACGCATGCTTCAATGAAGCTGCTCTGGCCACGGATAACACGAAGCACAGCGTCCTCGACTGACGAGTTCCACGGCCGAGCCTCTGCTCGTGCCCAACCACGTCGCAACGACACAGCACCTGGCCATGTTCCTCTCTGGAATACTTTGTGTGGTGAATCTACGAGTGCCAACGTCTCTCCGCGCATCGCATCACGCCTCAATAGCGTAACCATGATTCGTGAGGTCCAGCGCATGGGAGAATGGTCGCGATGACCATTCTTCTCATAACTCACGAATCAAGTTTCGAACATGTCACACCCGCGGGGCACCCCGAACGCCCAGATCGTGTCACAGCGGTCGTGCGTGGAGCTCGTTCGGCGGCGGTCCCTATCTTGGAGATGCGAGCACCAATGGTGTCTCTTGAAGTTCTCGAAATGGTTCATGGGAGCGCGTATATTCGAGGGATCAAAGACTTCTGTGCTGCCGGTGGTGGTGCGTTCGACGCGGACACCCATGCTGTTTCTGGCTCGTTTCGCGCAGCTCTCCACGCCGCAGGTGCTGGTCCGGCTGCCGTGAAGGCACTTGAGGAGGGGGTGGCGGATGCTGCCTTTGTTGCAATGCGTCCACCGGGACATCACGCGGAGAGCAGGAGAGCAATGGGTTTCTGCCTCTTCAACAACGTGGCGGTGGTGTCTGCATACTTGCGAAGTCGGGGTGAACGCGTCGCGGTTGTCGACTGGGATGTCCATCACGGGAACGGGACCCAGGCCATGTTCTATCGAGATCCTGAGGTGTTGTACATCTCACTGCACGAATCTCCGTTCTACCCGGGCACAGGAGGGAGAGAGGAGCAGGGGGAGGGTCCCGGAGAAGGATTCACGGTAAATGTGCCGATCCTTGAGCAAACAAGTGCTGATGCGTACCTTGAGTTGTTTGCACGCATCGTGGTCCCTGTGCTTGAACAGTTCGATCCAGGTTGGATCGTGGTGAGCAATGGCTATGACGCACACCGGCTTGATCCACTGGGTGGGCTCCTCCTTGAATCGAGACATTTCGGGTGGATGGCGCGAGCCCTCTCTGATCAGGTACCGCGAGGAAGAGTGATCGCGATGCTTGAAGGTGGATACGACCTTACTGCGCTCGCCGAGTCCGCCACTGCGACCGTGGACGGGTTGGGTGGGGCTTGCGTTGAAGCGCGTTGGCCTGACGGAGCAGTGTCAGCGGAGAGTTACTGCATGGAATCCACGGTCTCGGTGCTGAGCGCTCACTGGGAACTTCGTTAAGCCTTCGCGATAACTCTCCGATATTGGGGAGGAACCGCTAAATGGGAGATCGAAGTGACCGAAGTGAGAGCGAGCCTTGGCGAGCTTCTTGAGAGACTTGCAGCCGTCGGAGGATCGGATCTCCACCTCAAGGTGGGTGCTCCACCCACGTACCGCATCGATGGAGTCCTGCGCCCGGCGGAGCTTCCTGCCCTGACTCAGAAGGACACGGAGGATCTACTCCTTGACCTTCTCCCAGACCGGTTTCTCGAGGACATCCTCACCACTTCCGACTTTGACTTCGCGTATGGAGAGCCAGGGTTAGGTCGCTTCCGCGTCAACTTCTATCGCCAGAGGGGATCGGCGAATATCGTGGTCCGGGCGGTTGCTACTGCATCACAAACTCTCGTCGATCTCGGTCTCCCCCTTGCTGTAGCGAAGGCGTGCGATGAAACGAGTGGGCTCATCATCGTTGCTGGTCCCGCTGGGTCAGGGAAGACAACGACGTGCGCTGCAATGGTTGATCACATCAACACGACGCGAAGGGCGAGCATCATCACTATCGAGGATCCAATCGAGGTACTACACCGCGACAAGCTCTCGATTGTCAGTCAACGTGAAGTGGGTGTGGATACTGCCTCCTATAGCGAAGGTATGGCGACGGTGCTGAGACAGGATCCAGACGTGATTTACGTTGGTGAGCTGAGAGGCCAGACCACGATAGAGGCAGCGCTTGTCGCAGCAGAGACAGGCCAGCTGGTCATCTCAACGATGTACACCCTCAACTCGATGGAGACGGTGCACCGCATCCTCGACTCCTTCCCACCGTATCTCGAACGGCGCGTACGCCAGATGCTTGCGACGTCCCTGAGAGCAATTGTCTCGCAGCAGCTGTTGCCGAAAGCCGACGGCCATGGGCGGGTCGTCGTGGCTGAGGTCCTCCTGAATGTCGAGCCTATTCAGGAGCGGCTTGTGGAGCCTGATCGAACAGGCACGATCCCCGAGGTGGTTGCAGAAGGAGCATTCTTTGGTATGCAGACGATCGACCAAGCAATCCTCCAGAGATTCAAAGCAGGCGAGGTCTCCTTCTCAGATGCTTTGTCCCATGTGACATCCCCGCGTGACTTCAAGATAGCGGCCGGGATTGCTCAGGCACCAACTCTTTAGGCGAGCACTTCCTCACTCGACGCGGAGATGCTCCTACTCTTCCAGATATGCTTGATTTTCTCTGTCGCGACTGCGACTCGACGTTCTCTCTCTCCCAAAAGGTGCTTGACAAGTATCCTGGGTGGATTCCAGGGAAGTGTCGCAGATGCATGAGTAAGCAGGGGGACGAAGCCTCGACGGATCAACAAGCCAGGCGAGGTGAGCGCGGAACCTCTCCGCAAGATCCGACAAGCGGGGTGTTCACGGACGGAAGTTCGGTTCCAAACCCCGGTTCGGGAGGCTGGGGGGTTGTCTATGTTGTGGAGAATGAAGTCATTGCTGAGGCGTGCGGAGAAGGCGGTTACACGACGAACAATCGCATGGAGCTGCTCGCTCTCATTCATGCAGTCGACCTCGTTCCCCCTGGCACAGACACAACCGTGTACTCCGATTCCAACCTTGCTGTGAGGACGATCAACGAGTGGGCCGCAGGCTGGAAGGCGCGAGGTTGGAAACGCAAGAGCGGTTCGGTCGAGAACCTCGATCTCGTCAAAGAGGCGTATGCAGCATTTCAGGACAGGCCTGAGCTCGAATTGAAGTGGATCAAGGCTCACGCAGGTCATCGCTGGAACGAGTACGCCGATGAGCTGGCGAACCGGGGAAGGGTTGAGGGCGAGCAGTGATTCCAGACCGTCTGCGTACGATCATAGGTCCTGAGGTGCAAGAGCTGTCAAGGCTCTTCGTCTCTGGTGGTCACGACCTCTACCTCGTTGGTGGTTCGGTTCGCGACGCTCTGCTCGGGCGATCAAGTGACGATCTTGACTTCACGACAGGCGCACGGCCGGACGATATTGAACACATCGGTTCCCAGTGGGCGGACTCGGTCTATCTCGTTGGGAAGGCATTCGGCACCATTGGACTTGTCAAGGATCACAAGATCTATGAGATCACGACGTTCCGTTCGGAGATGTACCGCGATGATTCGCGAAAGCCCATCGTGACATACAGCGACGAGATCGAGGAGGACCTCTCGAGGCGGGACTTCACGGTGAACGCAATGGCGATCAAGGTCCCGACCCGTGAAGGCGACTCCCCAGAGATGACGGATCCATTCGGCGGCCTCCTGGACTTGGCGTCGGGGACGTTGAAGACGCCGATGGCTCCAGAGGTGTCCTTCGGCGACGATCCGCTGAGGATGCTGCGGCTTTTCAGGTTCATGTCGACGCTCGAGTTCTCGCCAAGCAAAGATACGATCTCGGCTGTAGCCAGGTACAAGGAGAGACTCAGCATTGTGTCCGCGGAGAGGATTCGTGCCGAGTTCGACAAGTTGATGGTGGGCAACGGTGTTGTTGAGGCTCTGGAGGCGTTGGTTGTAAGTGGTCTGGGTGATGAATTTATCCCGGAGATCCCCGCTCTTGCTGTTGAACAGGATCCCATCCATAAGCACAAGGATGTGCTTGCTCACTCGATTGCTGTTGCCGGCAAAGTGAGTCCAACGCTGCATCTCCGGCTCGCTGCGCTCTTTCATGACATTGGAAAGCCAGCAACGAGGGAGTTCGGTGCCAGCGGTGTGACATTTCACCACCATGAGGTTGTCGGAGCGCGCATGACGCGGAAGAGGATGAAGGAGCTTCGGTATCCAACGGACGTGATCAAGGATGTCTCCCAACTCGTGTTTCTCCACATGCGGCCCCATACGTACAAGATGGGGTGGACGGATTCTGCGGTTCGGAGATACGTCCGCGATGCCGGGCCGCTCCTCGACGACCTCAATGAGCTCGTGCGCTGTGATGTGACGACGAGGAATCCGCGTCGAGCCCGCGCTATCTCGAATCGGATAGACGACCTTGAGGCACGCATCGAAGACCTCGCGCAGAGAGAAGAACTCGACGCGATGCGCCCCCCCATTGACGGCAATGATGTGATGAAGTACCTGCACCTGAAGCCGTCGCGCCAGGTAGGCGAGATCATGACGATGCTCCTTGAACACCGTATCGAAGAGGGCCCTTACACACAGGATGAAGCCTTCGCCCTGCTCGATGCGTGGAAGACATCTCAGAAGAACGCC
>CAYYGI010000026.1:0-10389 GCA_964471085.1 uncultured Acidimicrobiaceae bacterium | reverse complement strand
GAGGTTACCGCTGAAGCGCTCGATCAACCGCTACCTTCTCTTCAGGGGAGAGAGTCTCAACACCATCACCGCCGCGTACTTCCTTCGTGTAAAACACTGTCTCGTCGCGTGAAGCAAGGAGCGTGATGACGACGCCATCACCACGTTGGCTCAACATAGCAACCGAGCGAGATTGATTCCCCGCGATATTGCCGAACGCGTTGTACGCAACCACACCAACAAAGCTGATCGCGAAAGGGAGCCTGCCTTCAACGTCGCTGACACGTTGGGAGACTTCGCCGATAGCAACATCATTGGCCTTCGAACGCTCGTCAATAGAACGCAACAAGGCAACAATATTGCCATCATCGGGTACAGCATCCACCTTCCGGCGTACCGCCTGAATCTGAAACGTCTGCCAGATCGCTAACACAACAGCGAGCACGACCGCTATCAAGAGCGCTGTGTTCACGATTCATCTCTCCAAATGAATTTCATTCTCCACACGTTGTTCTCCTGGTCAATATCCTCTGCAATCGTGACCGTCACGGTGGCCTGATGCAAGGCCCCTGGGGTAATATCCACATCGGTGAATATCACCGTAGTCGACGTGTCAGCAATCAGATCATTCACTGTCTGGGAGACCCGAAATGTCGTATCTGTATCGACATTGAGTATTTCAAGCTCAACGTCGACGCTTGCTTCATCCAAGTTGCCAAAGTTTGTGACGACTGTCTGGAAGTCAAGGGCCGGAGCGAACGGCACAACCGGAATCCCATCTCGTTCACCGACAGCGCTCGGATCCGTGATTGCAGTCACAGCTACATCGCGACGCGGGCCAAGGCCGTACGACCCCTGGATGCGCAACACGAGCGCCTGCGCGTCGTACAAGAGAATCTGGGCTTCCGGGTTTATGTACTTAACAGGCACGAACTCCGGTGCAGCCACATCTTCCGGGATAGCATCAAGACTTCCCAAGAAAAGAGTGAACGCACGATCCCCTACACGCAGGAGGTCCAATGCCTCTTGGAGTTGCAGCGTTGCTCCCACGAGTAGCTCACCGTCCATAATTGCGAGAATCGTCGCGTTCACCTCCGCGGTTCCAGCCTTCCACGACATCGACGCTGTAGCCATCGTGCTATACGCTGCACCAAAGTCCGCAGGGGTATCGACATTGAGGCGCGAGTGAGCCTCAGCTGAGGTGTCCTCAACATTTTGGAGTCTGCGGGCAAGATCCTGGCGCTCAACGAGCCCGATTGCCGCGAGCGCGGATTCGAGCTCAGCGGACGACTCAGCGTGAAGATCCGAGGACTCATCTGCGGCTGCGAAGAACTCTGCTGCATCACGTTGATCTGTCTGGCGAGACACCAAATACACGATCATCCCAGTGACCGCTACAAAAGACAAGACAATCATCAGCCAGCGCCGACGTCGAAACTGACGGTCTGACCGGTAGGCACGGTACGCCATAGTGCGCGAGGAGGGACTTGAACCCTCACGAGTGTTACCTCACAGGAACCTGAATCCTGCGCGTCTGCCAATTCCGCCACTCACGCGTGACAGCCAAAGAGTACAGGGAAAAGCAAAAAAACAGAGAGCAGAGCACACAGAACCGAGAACCGTGATCTGAAATCCGTGACCCGACACGCTCCCACATACGTGGAGAACGTCTACCGTTATCTCATGAACCTTGCTCGAGGACTGGAACGGAAGCTTGAGAAGCTGGTCGACGGCGCGAGCGCGTCAGTCTTTCGCGGCAACATGCACCCGATCGACATCGCAAGCCGCCTTCTTCGCCAACTCGAATTCCTCTCGGTGGAGACGTCGGTCGGCCCCGAAGTCCCCAACGATCTCATCCTTCGACTGAACTCGGCCGATATCGAGGACAGCCTTGACCGCGGCGAACTCAGCGGGGAACTCGAGAATGTCGTCACCGAGACCGCTGCACAGAGAGGGTGGCGCCTCGTCGGCTCGGTAACGATTCAGATTGTCACTTCACCTAAAGTTCCAAGAGGGATTCTTGAGGTTGAGGCCAGGAATTCCGTGCGGCCACTCCCCCCGTGGGGTCAACTTGTTGCGGATGACGGTTCCGCGATACTGAGCCTCTCTCTCAACCGAACTCTGATTGGCCGCTCGCTCGAGAGTGATATCCGAGTGGCAAACAGTGAAGTGTCCCGCCGTCACGTCATCGTCTACCGCCAAGATGGGGCAACTATGCTTGAGGATCAAGGCTCCTCCAACGGGTCATTCATCAACGGTGCTCGGGTTGCCAACATCCCAGCACCCCTGAAGGCAGGCGACACCATAATGCTCGGCAACCTCGCTTTCACCTACCGACCGGTCCTGTGACATGCCCGTTCTCTTCTTCAACATCATCAAGCTCCTCTTCCTCCTCTTGCTATTTCTCTTCCTGTGGCAGATAGCCCGCTCGATTCGCAGCCACGTGGGTTCCAACCCGGGAACTCAGATCGAGGGTCCCGGGGTCGAACTCGTGATCCTGACGGGAGAGGGCGAAGCCAACCGTGTGCGCATCAGGCCCCAGGGACACGTCATAGGCAGATCTTCTGATGCCGATATACAGATTTCAGACCCATACTCCTCTGAGTTCCATGCACGAGTCGGGATGCAGGACGGCCAGGTTGTTGTGTACGATCTCGGCAGCACGAACGGCACCTATGTGAACGGTCGGCGAGTTACGAGCCCAACTTCCGTCTCGTGCGGCGATACCGTTCAGATAGGCAAGACAATCCTTGAGGTGAGATGAAGTACGTCTGGGGCAGCGGCACACACGTCGGCAGAGTTCGAGAAGGGAATGAGGACTCTCTCTTCCCTCCCTCTTCGGGTGCATCAGCAGGCCCGATCGTGCTGATGGTAGCCGACGGAATGGGTGGTGCGGTTGCGGGTGAAGTTGCTTCGAGTATTGCGGTTGAGACCGCCTCGGCTCAGGCCCCAGCCAACTCCACAACACCGGAAGAACGTGTCTTAGCCGCCAACCAATCTGTGCTCGATGCTATCGAGCAAGACTCATCACTCGCTGGGATGGGGACCACTCTCACCCTTCTTTGCTTCACTAGTGACGCAACGGTTCAAGTTGCTCACGTCGGGGATAGCCGCTGCTACCTCCTTCGAGACGAAGAGCTCCGGCAGGTAACGACCGACCACACCCTCGTGAACGAATTGATCGAGCTCGGGCGCATCCAACCCGAAGAAGCCGAACGCCACCCTCACCGTCACTTAATCACTCGGGTACTTGGGCTAGGCCCGCTCATTGTTGACACAGCAACGCTCCCCCTTGACGAGGGCGATCGGCTCCTCTTGTGCACCGATGGATTGACCGACATGGTTTCAGACTTCGGGATTCGTCAAATCCTCGCAGCAGGTGAGGGGGTTGAGGCAACTGTGTGGGCGCTCATAGAGCACGCGAACGCAGCGGGAGGCGTCGACAACACGACCGTCGTGGTAATCGACGTCTCGGCATGACCCGGAGGGCCGAGACCGGCCTCATCATAGCTGCAGCCCTTATAGCGGCCCTCGGCGTAGCTATCGTCGAGTTCACCCGTGGAAACTGGCTCAACGCGCAGGTCGCTCTGACCTTCCTTGTGTTTGTTTCAGCCTTCGGTGCCGTACAGCTCGCCACCATTCGATGGGCGACCGGAGCATCCAGCCTGGTGCTCCCCACCGCTGCATTCCTCACCGCTATCGGGTTCATCCAGATCTACCGAATCGATAGCCACGCAGCAGCTCTCCAGCGGTGGTCCCTCCTCGTCGCTGCTGGTGTCGCATCCTTGCTGTTGTGGGCTGTGCGAGACACCGGCGTTGCTGTGTTCAGAAAATTTCGATATGTCACCCTTGCAATCAGTGTCGCCCTCCTTCTCCTCCCTCTCCTGCCAGATACCTGGGTTATCCACGGTGCAACTGTCAACGGTTCGAGGTTGTGGGTACGCCTTGACTTACCCGGAGCTGATCATGTGCTGAGCTTTCAGCCCGGAGAGATCGCGAAGGTTCTCATCACCATCTTTCTCGCCTCCTACCTCGCTGAGCGAGCTGAAGCAATGTCCCTCGTAAGTCGCACGATCGGCCGGATACATCTCCCCGAACCGCGACATCTTGGGCCACTGATGATCGCTGCAGCAGTCTCCTTCTTCGTTCTCATCTACCAGCGGGACCTCGGTGCCTCGCTGCTGTTATTCGGCATATTCATCGGCATGCTCTACATCGCTACAGGACGCTCGGTCTACGTGATCATGGGATTCGTCATTGTCCTCGGTGCAGGGGTCAGCGCCTACGCGACTTTTGATCATGTACAGAGGAGAGTTCAAGCGTGGCTAGACCCGTTCGCTCATTTCTCGGACGCTGGATACCAGACCGTGCAGGGGCTCTTCGCCCTCGGCTCGGGTGCCTTGACCGGGTCAGGGATCGGACTTGGGCGACCAGACTTAATCCCTGCGGTAACAACAGATTTCATCTTTGCAGCAGTAGCAGAGGAGATGGGTCTCGCTGGCTCACTCGCCGTACTCGCCGGATTCAGCTTGCTCATCGCAGTCGGATTCGGGATTGCAATCAGATCGCGGGACCGTTTCCGCAAGTACCTCGCTGCTGGAGTGACGATCGTTCTCGGCCTCCAAGCAATCATCATCCTCGGGGGGGTTCTGCGCCTCCTCCCCGTGACCGGCCTCACGCTCCCATTCATGTCGTACGGGGGCTCGTCGCTACTCTCCAGCATGGTAATTCTGGCTCTCCTACTCCGGATCTCGCATGAGGAACGACTATGAACGTAGCCCTTCGCAGAGCGGCATACTCCATTCTTGGAGCATTCGTTGTACTCGCAGCAGCTGTCACATACCTCCAGGTCATTGAAGGTCCCAACCTTCGAGATGACCCGAGAAACCCGCGGGTCATTGCTTGGAGCACAGGACGCGAGCGAGCTCCTATCGTGTCAGCAGACGGAGTACTTCTGGCTGTGTCGACGCCTTCTCCCGGCGACGCGAAACTCTATGAGCGGAGTTACCCGGAGGGCGATCTCTACGCGCATACCGTTGGCTTCACCTCCCTTCTCTTTGGCTCGCGGGGCATCGAGAGGACACGATCCGAAGACCTCATCTCCAACAGGGATGCGACGATCTCGGGGGTTCTGCAAGGACTTCTCGGCGGGGACACCGGACCTCGTGCGGTGCGCCTTACGCTACAACACAAACTCCAGAAGGTCGCAGCTTCGGCCCTTGGGGACCAGGCTGGGAGCGTCATCGCCCTCGACCCGAAGACAGGTGCCATCCTCGCTATGGTCACGTACCCGAGGTTCGACCCGAACGACCTCATTGGAGAGAATGCATTCGCTATCGGCGAAACCCTTGATGCCGATACCAGTGAACCGCTCCGCAACCGAGCGATCGATCAGACCTTTCCGCCAGGCTCCGCATTCAAAGTGGTGACCACTGCATCCGCCCTCGACGCAGGGCTCGTGAGTGCCTCCTCAAAGTTCCCCGATCCGATAGCTCTCGACCTACCGGGCACTGACTCCACGATCCAGAACTTCGATACTGGCGTGTGCAACGACGGAGATTCAGTGACGCTCGAGTACGCATTCATTGAGTCGTGCAATACGGTGTTCGCCCAACTCGGGATGGATCTCGGTGGCGATCAGCTAGGCAGAACCGCCGAAGCGTTCGGCTTTAATGCGACAACTCCCTTCGAGTTCGATACCCTCACCTCCTTTTTTCCCCCTGAGGGCACGATACAGAACGACCCCCCTGCAGCCGCGCACTCCGCGCTGGGACAACGAGATGTCAGGGCAACACCCCTTACGATGGCCCTGGCAGCAAGCGCCGTTGCGAACAGAGGCATGATCATGTCCCCTCACCTTGTTGCAGAGGTGTTCACTCTGGACGGAGTGATCGAATCTACGGCCGAACCAACGGTCTGGAGACGGGCGATGAGCCCAGCGAGTGCCGCGGCTCTGTCAGACCTCATGGAACAGGTCGTGATCTCCGGCACAGGCCAGAATGCAGCAGTTCCGGGTGTTCGAGTCGCCGGGAAGACTGGGACTGCAGAAGTGACCGGGCATGCCCCACACGCATGGTTCGTTGGATTCGGGCCCGTAGGCGCAGAATCGGAGGAGCCCCAGATAGCAATCGTTGTAGTTGTCGAGTCTGGCGGCAACTTCGGTGAGTCCGCTACGGGAGGTTCTGTCGCCGCTCCAATCGCCCAGCAGGTGTTCGCTGCGTTCTTCGGGGTCTGAGAAGTCAGCCCAGAGAGCACTGTTTTCTTGATTCCACTTGTTATCGGGTGGTAGAGCTACCCTCACGCCAGTGGAAGAACGCGTCCTCTCCGGTCGGTATCGAATAGTCAGGCACCTCGCTCGAGGTGGCATGGCTAATGTGTACGAAGCCGAAGACACTCTATTGAACCGCTCCGTCGCGGTGAAGCTGCTCCACCCGAACTTCGCATCCGACGATGCGTTCGTCGCGCGCTTCCGTCGCGAGGCCCAGGCAGCAGCGAATCTCTCCCACCCCAACATCGTCGCCATCTACGACTGGGGCCAGGACGAAGACACGTATTTCATGGTGATGGAACTCATCAAGGGGCGTACGCTGCGCGAGATCGTCAAGTCTGAGGGTGCCCTTCTTCCTCGCCGGTCTGCTGAGATTGCAGCCGAGACAGCCTCGGCGCTCTCGGTTGCACATCAACACGGTGTCTACCATCGAGACATCAAGCCCGGCAACATCATGATCGCCGAGGACGGGTCCGTCAAAGTAACCGACTTCGGCATTGCGCGAGCTCTTGATGACTCCGAGGAGCTCACGCGCACAGGAGCGGTTATTGGTACCGCTACATACTTCTCCCCCGAACAGGCCCAGGGTCTACCGGCTGATGATCGATCGGATGTTTACAGCCTCGGAATCGTTCTCTACGAGTTGATCGCAGGCAAGCCACCGTTCTCCGGGGAGAGCCCCATCGCTGTGGCATATCAGCACGTATCTGAAATGGCCCCTCCAGCCGAATCGGTGAACCCGGATGTCCCACGCGAGCTCGCAGCGATTGCTGAACACGCTATTGAGAAGAAACCTGAGAGCCGATATCAGACCGCCGAAGAGTTCCGCTCAGACCTTCTCAGATATCTTGGCGGCCATGAGCCTGTAGCAGCCTCTGCGCTCATGGCATCGGCGGCCACCTCTGTGATCCTCCCTCCAGCAATTCCGGCGCCGCGCGGGGGGAGCCTCACCTCAACAACGTTCGATGCCCCCGTTTCCGAGCGGAGCCAGGCAGGGTACTGGGCGGTGGTCGGTGCCCTCGTCGTGGTCCTCCTTCTCGGTCTCTGGCTCCTTTTCAGGATTCTGGCCGGGGGAGATGCACTCGCCAACACTGTCGAGATCCCGGATCTCACCGGTGCACTGGCAGAGGAGGCGTTCGTGACCCTCCAGGATATGGATCTCAAGGTGCGCACAGTCCCGGAGACAAGCGAGGAGATAGAGGTCGGCCTCGTAATCCGTACAGAACCCCCTGCTGGATCCCAGGTAGAGGTAGGGAGCGTCGTTGACGTCGTCGTCTCGTCGGGTCCCGAGAAGTTCGGCGTTCCACACGTGATAGGCGAGAATGTCGATGTTGCCCAATCGCGGATCGAGGCACAAGGCTTCGTGGTTGGAACAAGAACCTACGTTGAGACGGAGGAGTTCGACGAGAATGTGGTCATAGCCCAGAGTCCTGACAGTGGTACAACAGCACCGCCGGGCACACAAGTTGATCTCATTGTCTCGTCCGGTCCATCGTCGATCGAGGTGCCTGATGTTGCGGGGAAGTCCGTAGAAACGGCGATTCTCGAGCTTGCTCGCGCGGGCTTTACGAACATTGAGACACAGGATGAGTTCAGTCCGACAGTCCTTGAAGGGTTCGTGATTGAGACCAACCCCACAGCCGGCCAGACTGTCCCCAAGGAAGCAACGATCATTGTTCTCGTCTCCCTCGGACCGGAACCAGCCGAAGTCCCTGATCTCACGGGTATGTCACCGATCGAGGCAGAACAGGCACTCAATGCACTCGGTCTGCTTCTCGTCGTGAGCCCCGAGACGATAGAGGTTCCCTTCGGATCCGAGCTCATTGGCAACGTTGCTCTCCAGGACCCTCTTGCCGGAGTGACATTGGACATCGGATCCGTCGTGACTGTCAACCTCGGCGCTCTCCCGCAAGCAACAGTACCCAACGTCGAAGGACTCGACCTCGTCGATGCAGAGCTCGCTGTATCCAATGCGGGCTTGACCCTCGACCTCACCGGCACTCTCCCGACGAACAACCCGGGGCAGCACAACACGGTTGCTACCCAGAGCCCTGCGGGAGGAACTGTCGTCGAAGCAGGTTCGTTCGTTGAGGTCACAGTCTTCTCCTACCAGCCCGTTGTACCAGACTTCACAGGGATGACGATCGCCGAAGCTCAGGCAGCAGCGACGGACGCCAACCTCGGCACCGTCACCAACAATGCTGCCCTGGATGTTGCTAACCCTGACAGCCTGGCGTGGGGAACTATCGCCATTCAATCTCCAACCGCTGGCACATCGGTCGCCGAAGGCACCAACATCGAAGTCGGCTTATACGTCACACCTTGACGACGCACGACCGAAACACAGCATTGATGGCGTGGTTCCACGACCACCGACGCAGCCTCCCCTGGCGTGAGTCCAGAGACCCGTATCCGGTGCTGGTTTCGGAGGTAATGCTCCAACAAACCCAAGTCAGGCGTGTAATCCCGAAATTCCAAATGTTCATGGAGGAGTGGCCTACAGTCGAGACGCTCAGCGCTTCTACCACCGCCAAGCTACTCCTGGTCTGGTCGGGCCTCGGCTACAACAGTCGCGCCCTGCGACTTCGAGAAGCTGCACGCCTGATCGCTCAGTCAGGATGGCCACACACACTCGCCGAATTGGGGAAGCTCCCCGGGGTTGGGCCATACACGGCCGCAGCAGTCGGGTCGATCTCCTTTGGCATCACTGCCCCAGCAATCGACACAAATCTCACCCGTGTGCTGAGTCGCTGGGCGGGGGAATCAATCTCGGGTCGGAACCTCTCAACGTATGCGCAGCAGGTTCTCTGTGAACCCGCGGGGGAGTGGAACCAGGCAGTGATGGATCTCGGAGCGGGTCTCTGTACCCCGCGGGCACCACAATGCAACCTCTGCCCCGTTCAAGAGTGGTGCAAGGAGCCCTCAATCTACGAACCGCCACCCCGCCAATCGCGTTTCGAGGGCTCTCACCGACAACTGCGCGGTGCTCTTGTGCGCGCACACATCAACGGTACCAACCTCCTCGACGTCGGCCTAGCACTCAACCGATCCGACTCCGAGATCGCTTCGGCGATCGAAGCCCTCACCCTTGAGGGGCTTCTCGTGTCGGAGAGCTGACGGCCTCAAATTCGCTCCCGCCCTCCAGAAAATTTGCTAGCAACGCCCTGCCTTGGGTAGTCAGGATGCTCTCGGGATGGAACTGCACCGCAACGACCGGTAGCTCCCGGTGTTGTACCCCCTGGATAACAGCGTCGTCAGAGTGAGCTACTGCGATGAGCGCATCGGGGAGATCGAGAACAGCCAGGGAGTGATAGCGGGTACCGTCGAACGGATTCGGAAGGCCGCGGAAAATGCCAACCGAGTTATGGATGATCGGTGATGTCTTTCCATGGCGCGGCTCGGGTGCTCGGCCAACTCTTCCTCCAAACGCCACGACTATAGCTTGTAACCCAAGACAGACACCGAGCGTAGGCACCTCCCTCCCAAGTTCGCGAGCGAACTCGATCGAGGCACCGGCATCTTCCGGCCTGCCGGGTCCGGGCGATATCACGAGTCTGTCTGGCTGGAGCGCCCTTGCTTGCGTGAGTGTCAGCGCATCGTTGCGATACACCATCGGATCTGCTCCGAGTTCGCCGAAGTACTGCACCAGGTTGTAGGTGAACGAGTCGTAGTTGTCGAGAATCAGAACCCTCACGACATCACTCCCCCGGAATCGAGAATCGCAGCTCCCATCCAGTCATAGACGAACATCAACAAAATCAATGCAACCGCGAGAAGTATCACCGCTATGACAACCTTGGCCGGCTTCGGCCCGGGGAGGGCGGAGAACATGCGTCTGGCCATCATCCTGAAATCACCGCCGCGTTGGGACCGTCGATGAGTTCAGCGAAAACAACGAGTCGTTCACGCGAGCTAAATCTTGGGTGGCACGTCGTCAACGTCAGCCACGCGCCTTCACGTTCGCCTGTCACCCACAACTCAGTTGGTCGCACAATGATGATCTCCCTAATCTCGTAGACGTGGACTCCAAGACCAGTCTCGACCTCAATAATATCTCCGGGCTCAAGATCCTCAAACTCGTGGAAGGGGGCACCGAAAGTCGTCCTGTGCCCTGAGAGAACCGAGTTCCCAGGCTGACCTGG
>CAYYGI010000025.1:0-10402 GCA_964471085.1 uncultured Acidimicrobiaceae bacterium | reverse complement strand
CCCCCCTCGCTCGAAGACTCGCTTGTCCCCCCTGAAGGTGGGACGTGGAGAGACGTGAGACACGGAAACACGGGGCTTGCGCGCCCCCCTGGCTCGTAAGCTCGCCTATCCCCCTTGAAGGGGGGATGTGGGTGCCTGATAGGGGTCCCCGAGGGGAGGTCGCTCGTCCTGCTCGTCTTTCGGGGGCCACATCGATACTGCTCGCTCGGCCATAGCAGTGATGGTGAGAGCGGGGTTCACTCCCAAGTTCGCGCCGATCGCAGCGCCGTCGATGACGTGCAACCCTTCGTGCCCGAACAGGCGATGATATGCGTCTATAACGCCTGTCTGCGCGCTCGGCCCGACTGGTGCTCCACCAAGGATGTGGGCGGTGAGTGGCGTATCAAAGAGCACCTCGTTGAGGGAGGAGAACCCGACCCCATCAATCTCGGCCGCTGTTGCTCGGGCGGTGTCGTTCGCAATAGGGATGTACGTCGGGTTTGGTTCAGCGTCCCCCTGGCTCGATGACAATTTCGTCCGAAACCACCCTTTCTTGCGCAACAGCCGAATGCTGTTGTCTCTCGTCTGCATCACGAGAAGGATGATGCAGCGTTCGGACCAGTGCCACACCGAGAGTGACCTCAGGAACATGATCGGGTGCTTTGCTGCGTTCGCGAGGAAACGGAGTTGGCGTGGCCTCCCATCGCCGCCGTCGGTGAGCAGTGTGCCGAGCAGACCAAGGGCGTTCGAGCCTGGTCCGTAGCGGACCGGTTCAATGTGGGTGTCGGGAGTTGGATGAATCGAAGAAGTAATCGCGATACCTTCGCTGTAGTCGACTTTTCTGTGCTTCGCTACAGCTCCGACGATCGCCTCAGAGTTGGTGCGAGTCTGGTACCCGATCCGCTCAGAGATCTGCTCGAGTCGGCCGCGCTCTTGTAATTCCAGCAACAGTCGTGTCGTTCCGAGCGCGCCAGCAGCAAAAATGACATGCTCTGCCTCGTACGTTGTTGCCCTGCGCGCGAACCACGCTCCCGGTTTGCGGGCCGTCACCTTCCACCCCTCCTCGACTGACTCGACATCGACGACTTGTTGCGAGGGGAGGACGGTTGCCCCGCGTTTCTCTGCAAGGTAGAGATAGTTCTTGTCGAGAGTGTTCTTCGCGTTGTATCGGCACCCAACCATGCAGTTTCCACACGCGATACAACCCGTCCGTGTCGGGCCTTCGCCATTGAAGTACGGATCATCAACTTCGACGCCTGCCTCACCGAAGAAGACACCGACATCGGTAGGGTGGAAGGTATCACTGACGCCGAGTTTCTCAGCGACCCGTCGCATCACGTGGTCGGCCGGTGTGTCGAGGGGGTTCTGCGTGACTCCGAGCATGCGTTCTGCAGTGATAAAGTGTGGTGCCAACTCCTCTCTCCAGTCTGTGATCTCTCCCCACTGGTCATTGGTGTAGAAGGGATCGAGCGGCCTGTAGAGCGTGTTCGCATACACCAGGGAGCCTCCGCCAACTCCCGCTCCGCTGAGCACCATGATGTCCGGCAGGAGTGAGATACGTTGGATGCCGTGCATACCAAGTTTCGGAAACCAGAGAGACTTGCGGGTGTTCCAGTTCGTCTTGGGAAAGTCTTGGCTCCGCCAACGTTTGCCAGCCTCTAGCACCGCGACCCGGTAGCCCTTCTCGGTGAGACGCATCGCGCTCACGCTTCCTCCGAATCCGGAGCCGATGATGATCACATCGAAGTTGAGGGAGTGCTCACTCCCCGCCGAAGACGTGCGAGACATCACGATCCGGTCAAATCAGGGCCGAGCCCCACACGGGGACAGCTCCGCCGTTGATAACTTTCGACTCTCTGCTCGCAAGAAAGTTGATAACTTGGGCAATCTCTTCCGGTTGTGGCCACTTGATGTAATCGGCATAGGGGAGTGCTGCTCTCGTCGCCTCAGTATTGATGACCGAGGGCAGGAGAGCGTTGCACGTCGTCTCTGTGTGGAGTAGCTCGTTGGCAACAGAGTGTGCCAGTGCAAGGACCCCGGCCTTGGCCATGTTGTAAGCAGCCTGGCCAGTCGGTGTGTCTTGGGCATGCTTTGATCCCATAAGGATGATCCGACCCCAGTCTTCGGACATGTGCGGCAGCGCTGCCCGGGTAGCATTCCATGCAGTACGCAGATTCAGATCAAGCATACGATCGAGACGAACGTCATCCGTTTCAGAGACGTCGCGACCACCCGACCATCCGCCCACAAGTGAAGCCATTACGTTTATGGATCCGAAGTTCTCAACGGCTTCCTCAAAGAATGCATGCATCGCATCCGGATCAACTGCATCGGCTCGTCGAATCATGAGCACATCTTCTCCGAAGTCGAGGCGTTCCTCCATAGCGGTCGCCTCATCCGGGCGGTGATAGGTCACAGCGACCTTGAATCCACGGTCGAGGAGTGTTGGGACGAGGAACCGGCCTACTGAGCCTGTGCCTCCTGGGATGACTGCAACGGTACTTTCGGTCATGACTACACAATAGCGACCATTCTGAAATCATCGCGTCGCGTGCTATCCTCACGACACACTCGGACGAACTCGGAGGAGTAATGGCTTCGATCACGCTTGAAGATATCGGGAAGATTTATCCAGATGGGACGCGAGCGGTCGGGCAGGTGAACCTTGAAGTTAGAGACGGCGAGTTTCTCGTGCTCGTTGGCCCGTCAGGGTGTGGTAAGTCGACGGCGCTGCGAATGATTGCCGGCCTCGAGGACATCACCGAAGGAAAGATAAGTATCGGGGACAAGGTTGTCAACGATGTTCCGCCTAAGGATCGAGACATCGCGATGGTGTTTCAGAATTACGCGCTTTACCCGCACATGTCGGTGCGTGACAACATGGCGTTCGGGCTCAAACTACGCAAGATGCCCAAAGCCGAGATTGAGAGCCGTGTCAAGGAAGCAGCAGAGATTCTTGAAATAACTGACTATATGGACCGCAAGCCGAAAGCACTCTCAGGTGGACAGCGCCAGCGTGTCGCGATGGGGCGAGCGATCGTGCGAGAGCCGAAGGCATTCCTGATGGACGAGCCGCTCTCGAACCTCGATGCAAAATTGCGTGTCCAGATGCGTACTGAACTTGGTCGCCTCCATCACCGCCTCGGGACTACCACGGTGTATGTGACACACGACCAGATCGAGGCAATGACGCTCGGCGACAGAGTTGCTGTGATGCGTCCGGTGTCAGCAAAGCGGCCCTATAACCTCCAGCAGGTCGCTGCCCCGACCGACCTTTTCAACCATCCGGTGAACTTGTTCGTTGCGGGATTCATAGGCAGCCCAGCAATGAACATGGTGTATGGCGTGCTGAGTACGGAGGGGGAGTCGACTGTGGTGAAGTTCGGTGGTCACACGATCAGCGTGGATCAAAGAGCGATCGACGCGCACCCCGGAATAGAAGACCGTCTCGGGGATGAGCTCGTCATCGGGATCCGGCCAAGCGCGTTCGAGGATGCAAGAGTCGCAACTGGACGTGCTGATCGCAAGATTCGTGTCGTCACGGATGTCAACGAGCTGCTCGGCTCCGAATCATACGTTCACTTCTACATCGACTCACCCCCGGTGGTCACCCCTGACATCTTGGAGCTGCTTGCAGATTCTGGACAGACCGCGGCCTCGCTTGGAGACGCGACGAGGTTCACTGCTCGGGTCAGCCCCGATGTCTCTGTTCCTGACGGATCAGAGGTAGAGCTCGTGGTCGATACTGCGAAGCTGCATTTCTTCGACATTGAATCTGGAAACAAGATCGGCGCGGTCCCCGAGTACTAGAAACTCTCAAGCTCGATCCCAACAGACACGAGCTCAGGGAGGAGTTCACTGCCTCGAACTGCCTCACTCATCGTAAAAACTCCGGGACGGTAGAACTCACCCCTCGCGATCAGATCGGCAAGCGCAGTGGCAGGGAAGGCAGTGGTTCTTGCTAACGCGGAGTAGCCGCTCTCTTCCACGTCCACGATCTGGACTCCTACTCGAACGCCATTCTGGTCGCGCCACACGCGAATCAGCACAACATCAGGGGTCTCTCTCGGCAAGTTCTTGTTGAGAGCATCGAGGAGCACAGAACGAGGCGCATCACGATCAGAGTCGGTGCTCTCGTTGAACATCCCAAGCTCGAAGAGCGCGCGAAAGACTTGGCCGTGACCAGGGAAACGCAACGTCTTGTATTCAAGCTCGGTGACCCTATCGACATGTCGCATCGCCATTGTCGACGTTCCACCAGAAGTTGAGAAGGCCTCAAGTGGCCCCCACTCCGGCCAAGGTACTGTCTCGAATCGGGTCAGTGGCTCGACTGTCTTGTAGGCGCCTCCTTCGATCACCTCGCACACCTCCGCGTACTCGTTCACAAGACCTGCTGGGCTGAACGCCAACTGATAGCCGAGAACCCCGATAGGTTCTTGTGGGAGAGCGCCAACGCGGAGCTGAATGGAGTCGATAAGTCCTTCGTCAGCCGAGGCAATGAGATCTTCAGCTAACACATTTGCAAGCCCGGGCGCAAGACCGCAGTCGGGCAGAATCATCACTCCCATGTTGACTGCATCGCTGTGGAAGCGTTTCTGGGTTGCAACCATTGCAGGATTGCCACCGAAGTCCAGGTAATGCGTGCGCGCGGCGAGCGCGGCCGACGCGACGATCTCACCGAAGCGGTACGGGACTGCAGAAACAATGATGTCATGAGCGTGGAGTGCATTGGTCAAGGACTCTGCGTGTGAAGCATTGAGGTGTGCTGCTCGTGCTCCTAGTTTCTCAGCGACACGGAGTGCTGTGGGGTAGTCGTCGTCAGCGAGGGTCACATCGTGGCCTCGGCGGATCAGATCCCATGCTGCTGCTTCCCCGACGATGCCAGCTCCAAGGACGAGTGTGGTCACGGTTCCTCCTTACGGCGTGATCTTCTTGAAAGTCTCCGCGGGGCCGACACCGAAAGGCTCACCGTTTTTCGTGTGCCACAACGCGAGTCTGCTGATGAATGCGAGGCGCTTCTCGGCACTTGAATCTGCGCCCCCCATCGTGGTGGAACCCTGGCATGCATGGCAGAAGAGCGCTTCGACTTTCCGGTCGAACCATTCGGGAGTAACGACTTCGGTGTGGTCGGGCGCATCTGGTGACCAGAGGAGTACTGCAGAAGGTCGATGCGCTGGTATCCCGGAATCGAGATAAGAGAGTGGCTCTCGTGCACTAACCACGGCATCAATGGATGCAAATCCAGTCACTCTGTGATCAGGGTGGAGTTGATATCGACGCCAGGGATCGTGAGTCAGTAACACGTCCGGCTTCGCTTCTCGGATGTGGAGGGCGAGGGTCCTGCGCAGTTCCATGGTGTATTCGAGTTCGCCATCAACGAGATCGAGGTGAATCACAGTTCCGGCACCAAGGACGTCTGCTGCTCGCGACTGCTCCTGTCTGCGCTGTAGTCCAAGAAGATTCTGGTCAATGTCAGGATCCCAAGATCCTTTCGATCCGTCAGTGACGATGATCATCGTCACGTCTGCGCCTGCCGCTGCCCACCGTGCAAGCGTTGCTCCTGCACCGAATTCAGCGTCGTCGGGGTGGGCACCGATGGTCAGTACTCGATCCGGCAGAGCGAGTGGGAGTTGTTCTTCTGAGAACTCGTCGAATAGGTTTGTAGTCATAGGGTGACAATAGATGAATCTCGCGCAGGAGCAAGGACCCTGAGCTGTGCCGGGGTGTCAATGTCGATCGAGAGCCCTGGTACGGAGATGACCGTCGAGGTCGGATGAGATGCGCGATGGCGGTGGAATGAGCCTGGCCCATAGGCGAACGGGAACGTGCCAGTTGATGCAATCAGGTTCGTGCCACCGTCGTGACTTGGAACAAGCACCACGGAGCGCAGCGCTGCCTGGGAGGCCAGCTTCACATCACCCGGTGCCACGAGAGGGAGATCGGGGTGGAGCAGCATCCATGGCATCCCTTCCAGTGACGCAACAGCGGCATGCGCAACTGCGGACAAGCCGCCTCCGGGATCGGGGGTGACCTTGATGCCAGCATCATCGGCCCATCTCTGAACCTCAGGCGATGACGAAGCGACGATTACGCTGAGGTTGGCGCCGCGCACCGCGGTTACAGCTCGTGCAGAGAGCTCGCGGATAAGGAGTGAGCGTTCTTCGCGAGTGAGGACGCTGCTCAACCGCGACATTCCGTCAAAGTCGCGCACGGGAAGGATGACAGTTGTTGCTGGTTCCATGCGTCACTCGATCGCGAACTCGACAAATGTATTCAACATAGGGCGAACAGAATCGGCATCGAACCTCCAGGAGTGCAACAGAGCAGTCGTGTCTTTCAACATCCTTGCAACGGTAGCCATCCGTGGGGTTTTGGTCGGACCAGAGAAGCAAGATGTCACAAGTATGACAGCGTCGATCTCAACACAGCCTATGGTTCTCTCTATGCACAGAAAAACGAAGATCATCGCAACGCTCGGTCCGGCAACCGAGTCGCCTGCTGCAATCGCCAAGTTGGTCAAGAATGGGATGAACGTTGCTCGGCTCAATTTCAGCCATGGCACCCATGACAGTCACGAACGGCTCGTTGCCATACTCCGTGAGACTGCTTCTGACATGTCGACGCCGATAGCGATCATGCAGGATATTCAGGGCCCGAAGATCCGGGTCGGTGAGTTCCCCGATGGCGAGGTCATGTTGGCGACCGGGTCAACTGTTCATCTCCATCCAGGGGGAGGGTTCGGAGACTCCCACAACATTCACATAGCGTATCTTGAGTATGTTCGGATGGATGTCGGGGGCAGAGTCTTTCTCGCTGATGGCATCATTGAGCTCGAAGCAACAGCGGTCAGCGGTGATGGCGTCGTCGCGACAGTGATTGAGGGGGGTGTGCTTCGCGACCACAAGGGGGCTTCGTTCCCGGGAGCGAGAACGGAGATCTCTGCCGTCACCGAGAAGGATGTCAGAGATCTCGAGTTCGGTGCTCGTCTCGGTGTGGACCTTGTTGCGGCATCTTTCGTGAATTCCGGGAGCGACATCCTATCTGTGCGGGAGGTCATCGGATCTACGCCGATCATTGCTAAGATCGAGACTGTTGTTGGATACCGGAACCTTGATGACATCATTGCTGAGGCGGATGGTGCAATGGTTGCCAGGGGTGATCTTGGTGTTGAGCTCTCGCTTGAGTCTGTTCCCCGAGCCCAGTACGAGATTATTCACAGAGCAAACGCGGCTGGCAAGATCTCTATCACCGCGACAGAGATGCTTGAATCTATGATTCTCGGCCCTCGTCCGACCCGAGCCGAAGTAGCTGACGTATATCGGTCGGTGCTTGACGGTACGGATGCCGTCATGTTGTCAGCCGAGACCGCTATTGGAAAGTACCCGACTCGGGCGGTCAAGGTAATGTCTTCCATCTGTAGAGAAGCAGAATCATCTCCAAGTTATGGGAGGGCGACAGGCATCTCCGGTCTCTCTGCAGGGGCAGTGTTTGCGTCGGCAACCGCCGAAGCATCGGTCGATACGGCTGATCGCCTCGGCCTCGAGACGATCGTCGCGTTTACGGAGAGCGGCACAACAGCGAGGCTTCTCGCAAAGTACCGACCAACAGCCAACGTCTATGCATTTACGCCTGTCGAGGCGACGTACCGTCTCATGGCCATGTACGGGGGTATTCGACCGATGAGGATCGATCGTGTCCAATCCACTGATGAGATGATTGCTGCCGCTGAGAGCGATCTGCTCAACCGTGGTCTCGTGAAGGATGGAGATGGTCTCGTGATGGTTGCCGGCGTGCCCCCAAATCAGCTTGCATCGACGAACCTCATGAAACTGCACGTTGTTGGATCAGGGGACGTGCTGCATCCGGTGAGAGAAGTGTGACAGGGTAGAAAGCGGCCCTTCTCTACCATCGAGGTGTTGAATGACTGCGCAAGGAGAAGGTGTGGGACAGCGAATCGAAATTCTCGGATCGAGAGTCACAGACGACTCGATGATCATCACAATGAATCGTTCCTTGACGAGTGCCGACGGTGAGGGATTCTCCTCTGCTGAAGGAGCAGCGGGTGTGTCAACGTTCCCAGCCAAGCTCGCGTCAGATCTCTTCGAGTCTGACGAAGAGATCTCACGAGTATATGTTGCATCGAATGTCGTCGTCCTGAGACGCGACGGGGGATGGTCACAGGATGCCGGTACTGCTTCGAGCAACGTCATCGAGGAATTCTTTCTGTATTACTAGGAGGGAGAGTTGGGGTTTCGGAGTTGGGGTCTTAGCTCACTCGTCGTATTCGCCGATGGTGAGGGTGACTGTGGAACCGGCATCAATCCACTGCCCCGGAGCGGGATTCTGGGTAAGGACAACACCATCCTTTGTCGGGTCATCGACGAATCCGGTAATCTTCGCTGCGAGGAGCCCGAGATCAGCAAGTTGGTCGAGTGCATTGATCCATGTCAGATGCAGAACCGACACGAGCACCACTGGACAGTCGATAGCCTCTCCTGTTACTTCACACGGATGGACAAGATACTGAGAAGAGAGTGGCCGATAGCGGTGCACAAGGTTCATGTCGGTCTCGCTCCGGCCGTCTGGGTGGGTCACAACACGATCGACCCTGATGAGGAATCCGTTGAGACCGTCACGCAGGTGTTCGCGTTCTCCCGGTAGGAGGATCCCTTCTGTGTCTGCGACGAGTTCTTCCTCAAACTCGACGATCTCTTCTTGCTCATGGGTGACGTCCGTGCATATCAACCCACCATTGTCGCCGTAGAGTTTGACAGTGACTGTTGTAGCGGTATAACCCGTTGCGATGACGATCGGGTACTGCGTGTTATTTCGGAACCGGAGATCGGGCTCGGGTTTCCCGAGTGTTGCCTCGCGACCCATTGGATAACGTGGGAAGTGAAGCGAGTGTGGACGGTGGCCAGTGTGCTCCAAGCAGGAGAAGAACACCGCATTAAACAAGGTTGTTGAGAACTGACTGACACCACCCCCGATATTCACCGGATGGTCACAGCAGTACGGTTCGCCATCGATGATTGCTGGGGCTGCAACGTAGCCTTTTGCTTCGGTCCTCTTCCCAACGTGTTCGTTGATCGACCACTCTTCGCCGGGGAGGACGATTGCGCCATTGACGCTGTCCGAAATCTTATGAATGTTTATCACCCGAGGTTGGCTTGCAGCGAAAAAAGTGGTGAACCCAGCGAGTGGACGAAGATTTGTAAAAGAGCGTGCATCCTCCGTTGTGAACGCGGGAGGGGTACCAATAAGGAGAGGGAAGGAACCATTCCCTGAGCCGAGTGCAGCAGTCCTCATCTCGATAAGAAGGTTCTCGACATCCAAGAGCGTGCCGCTCCGACCAGAAATGATAGTGATATCGTCGGTCTCCATATTGATGGCGAAACGGGCATCGAGGGGTTGGCTCTCATACTCACCCCGGTGGGGCTCAAGAATCTGGAGCACACGGTCGCGATCGAAGGAGGTGACAATCTCGGAGCGGTCCGTACTTACGTCGGCTCGTGCTGCAGACGCAAGATCGGCGGCCCTGAAGGTGGTTCGGAACCCGACCTGAGCAGAGACCATCGTGATCGGTGCGTCGATCATCAAGGCGAGTTCTGCGGCGGCATTATCGATGTCTGCCCTCGTGATTAGCGGGATGGAATCGATGACTTCGAGCACACCGCCTCTCTTGTCAAGGGTGCTCATCTCTGCCACCACGAGGGCGTGTGCTGTCTCTCTATTGATCCCCTGCCCAGTGCGTGGATACGTGACGACGACGACTCCGTCAACAACTGCTACAGTGCCGTCGAAAGCGGAGACTGGTACCGCCTCACTCTCCCACAACTCGACTTGACGGTTGATAGCATCGTCGTCGAAAGTGATCCCGAGGGGTACATTCATCACCGATGAGAAGGAGAGAATCCAAGACCGGAAGTCTGTGAATGTCCCGCCGCTTCGTCGTGCAGTAAAGGCTGAGTCGATAGATTCCGAGACAGCAGCGTCGAGGCCGATAGTGATCGGCGAGAGCTTGAACACATGATCATTCACCGAGAATGCACCGGTGTTCGTTCGAAGCTGATTCTCGTAGGCTTCTACCTTGAGAGTCGCGTCAGCGTGGTTCATGCCGCCGACAGGTACGCCAGCCACTGTCACATTGCGCGCCACTTCGTTGCTTGAGGCGGCGCGATCCGCGAGGTACATGCCCACGGGGAGGAGCAGGATAGCGAGCGGGACGATCGCGAAGAGAGGCTTTGGTGGACTCATGTTGATGTGTGTGTCATACGGATCGTGTGACAGAAGTGTAGGAGGAGACACGGAGAACTCGATGATTGTGGCCGATCCTCGGAACTCGGATTTCGGGCCTCAGATCCCAGCTCTCATCCCTCAGGTCTCATTCCTCAGGGTGGTGTGGTCCCGTCCCACTTCCAAA
>CAYYGI010000024.1:0-10657 GCA_964471085.1 uncultured Acidimicrobiaceae bacterium | reverse complement strand
GAGAAGGTTCTCCTTGTTGAGCGGGGTATCACCGTGCACGACCTCGCGCGGTTACTCCAAATCCGCACCGCGGAGATCGTGAAGACTCTGATGTCTATGGGGGAGATGGTGCCCGGCGGCGGGGAGATCCCCGTTGACGCGATCGAGCCCCTTGGACGTGAGCTCGGCTGGGAGATTCTTGTTGCAGAATCCGACGAGGAGGAGGAAGAAGATAAGGGCCGCGAGCGGTTCCTGGTTGAGTACGAGGACGATCCATCAAGCCTCGAGCTCCGCCCCCCGGTTGTCACCGTCATGGGCCATGTCGACCACGGCAAGACGCAGCTTCTCGACACGATTCGCGACGCGAACGTCATCGAGGGCGAAGCAGGGCGGATCACTCAACACATCGGTGCATACCGGGTTGATCACGCCGGATCGAGCATCACGTTCATCGACACTCCCGGACACGCGGCCTTCACAGCGCTCAGAGCCCGCGGAGCTGACGTCACGGACATTGCGGTGATCGTCATTGCGGCCGACGACTCTGTGATGCCACAAACCGTCGAAGCAATCAATCATGCCAAGGCTGCAGAAGTCCCTCTGATCATTGCTATCAACAAGATGGACCTTGAGAGCGCCGATCCGTTTAAGGTGCGAGCAGCCCTCACTCAGCATGAAGTTGTTGTCGAGGATCTCGGTGGCGATGTACCGGCCATTGAGATCTCGGCTCTCACCGGGGAGAACATTGATGACCTCCTTGAGATGATAACTCTCGTAGCTGAGGTTGAGGAACTGCAAGCAAACCCGAATGCTCCTGCAGTGGGTACCGTTATCGAAGCTCAGCTCGAGGTTGGTCGCGGTCCTGTGGCAACGGTCATCATCCAACGCGGGTCTCTCAAGCGCGGTGATGCGATCGTCGCTGGTCCGGTCTCTGGCAGAGTTCGCGCTCTCTTTGACGATTCGGGAGCAAGAGTAGAGAGAGCAGGGCCGTCAGCGCCCGTTGTGGTGATGGGGTGGAATGACATCCCGACCGCAGGGGACATGTTCGAGGTTGTCAAGAATGAACGCGCAGCACGGAAGTCAGGGCAAGCAAAACTTGACCAGCTTCGAGCAAAAGAACTTGTCGTGCCAACAGCGATTGATCGTCTTGGAGGCTTGATCGAGCAACTGCGCACCCAGGACCACTCCGAGCTTCGGATCATCATCAAAGCTGATTCTCACGGCTCCCTCGATGCCATTAGAGACTCAATTGCAAAGATCAGCCGTGAGGATGGATTCGTCACGATCGTACACGGGGCAGTCGGGGGAATCACAACGAACGATGTTTCTCTCGCCGACGCCTCGAATGCTCTTATCTACGGATTCAATGCACGTCCGGACGCGCCAGCACGGTCAGAAGCGAAGAAGTCAGGCATTGAGATGCGGACGTTCTCAATCATTTACGAGCTCCTTGATGATGTCGAGTCTCTGCTCGTGGGCGGGCTCGCCCCTGAAGAGATTGAGCAGTTCCTCGGCGTTGCGGAGGTGCGAGAGGTGTTCAGAGCTCCAAGGCTCGGTCACATCGCTGGCTCCTATGTCACAGAGGGCTCGATCAGCAGAAAAGCCAAGGTTCGGCTTGTACGCGACGGTGTTGTTGTGTACGACGGATCCGTTGTGTCGCTGCGCCGCTACAAGGATGACGTACAATCTGTTGCGGTCGGGTACGAGTGTGGAATTGGACTAGCAAAGTTCAAGGACATCAAGGTCGGCGACAAGATTGAGTCCTACGAAGTCCGCGAGGTTGCTCGCGACTGATCGCAGTCGCTGTACTGCTCGGATGCGGGTTCACATGAGAGATTGAAGAGGCGCTATGGCACGACAGAGAAGTCCTCGATTGAGGAAGGTGAACGAACTCGTTCGTGAGGTTGTCGCCGACGCAGTGACAGACCTCAAGGATCCCCGTATCGGTTTTCTCACGATCACTGGTGCCGAGACGAGCCCCGATCTTCGGCATGCGGTTGTGTACTACTCGGTACTGGGCTCTGAGGAGGAGAAGTCAGGAACAGCCGCTGCGCTAAAGAGTGCAACCGGCCGTCTCCAAGGCGTGCTCGGGCGAGAGGCTCGTATGAAGTACACCCCCAAATTGGAGTTCAGAGTTGACCCTTCGATCGAGGAGGGCATCCGGATTACTCAGATCTTGCAAGACCTAGACACCGGAGACAATGGGGATGACGATGTTTGATGGTGCCGAGGCTACGAGACGGGTCGCTGATGCGCTCCTGGAGGCAGAGTCGATCGGTGTTGTTGGCCACATCGGCCCAGATGGAGATGCCCTCGGGTCGATGGTAGCGCTTGCCCGTTCGGCGCGTTTGGCAGGCCGGGAGGCTGTAGCGTCCTTCGACGAACCATTCGTTCTTCCCGCGGAGATGGCTTTCCTCGACACATCCGTGCTTGTACCACCGAGTGCGTTCCCGCGAGATCTTGCTCTCGCAGTTGCCGTTGACACGTCTGTACGCTCAAGAGTCGGTTCCCTTGCCAATGCAATGGAAGCAGCAGACCGACTAGCTGTGATTGATCATCACATCTCTGACGGGGCTTGGGGAGACATTCTTCTCATCGATGCGAACGCGGCAGCTACAACTGAGCTCGTCTACACGCTATTGCGCCTGCTCGAATGGCCGATCGATGAGGGTGTGGCAACTGCGCTCTACACAGGACTCGTCACAGACACGGGCCGTTTCCAGTACTCCTCGACCTCGCCACGCACGCATGAGATTGCAGCCGACCTCCTCCGGGTCGGGCTGCCTACGGACATTATTGGCCAGAAACTCTTTGAGGAAGCTCCATTCGGGTACTACGAGGTTGTATCTCGCGTCCTCGGGAGAGCTGTGCTCGACCAGGATCGCGCATTTGTGTGGTCGATAGTTGAACTCGATGACTTAGCAGCCACCGATCTTGAATACCACCAGATAGATGGACTTATCGATCTCGTGCGTTTGGCGAGAGAGACAGATGTTGCCTGTCTCCTCAAGCGGCGAAAGGGCGGCATCATCAAGGGCAGTCTTCGCTCGCGCGGGAGAGTCGATGTGGCAGCGATCGCGGCATCATTCGGGGGAGGGGGACACCGCAACGCCTCAGGTTTTACCTCTTCTGACTCCGCGGAGAATGTTATCGAGCAGATCACAGCTCACTTATCGTGACCGATTCAGGTTCGACCGACCCTGGTGTCACTGGTTTCCTGCTCGTAGACAAGCCTCAGGGGTGGACTTCCCATGATGTTGTAGCAAAGGTTCGCAACCACATTGCTGCAAAGGTCGGACATGCAGGCACGCTCGACCCGTTAGCGACGGGGTTGCTTGTCCTAGGTATTGGGAGAGCAACGCGGCTGTTGCGGTTCGTCCAGAGCGCGCAGAAAGAGTATCTCGCGACAGCACTCTTTGGAGTGGCCACCGACTCCTTGGATGCGGACGGAGCAATCCTGACACGAGAGCCTCTCCCTGTCACCAGTGAAGAAGTGAGCTCGGTGATGGAACGATTCAGAGGGGAGATTTATCAGACCCCCCCGATGGTGTCGGCTCGCAGGGTTGAGGGTCGTCGGCTGTATGAGATGGCGAGAGAGGGCAAGATTGTTGATCGTGAAGCTCGGCTTGTCACCATCTACAGTCTCGAACTGGTGGATCTTGCTCCATCAGACTACCCCGAGGTGACGTTTCGGATGGTCTGTTCAACAGGCACGTACGTGAGGACTCTTGCAGACGACATTGCGCGCGCTCTGGGAGGTAGAGCGCATCTCACGGCGCTGCGACGCGAGAGAATCGGCACCCTGGACGTCGCAGATGCCCTTGGGGTAGACGAAGTGATTGCAGCGATCGACGATCATGAGAGCAGTCGTGTGCTTCTCTCCCCTGCTGCCGGGTTGGGGGACCTGCCCGAGATCCGCGTTGACGACGTGATGGAGAGAGCTGTTCGATCGGGTCGAGAACTTCCGGGTCTCTTGCTGGGGGAGGGAGTTCCCGCCCATTCACCGATCCGAATCGCTGATAGACAGGGAGAACTCATAGCGGTGTACCGTGAGGAACGCGAGGCGTTACGACCTGAGGTGGTGCTCTCATGAAGGTGTACAGAAACGATCCCTCGACATGGGACACTGGACCTCGCCAGGTTGCTGTTGGAATCGGTGTCTTCGACGGCGTCCATCGAGGACATAAAGCCGTGTTAGAAGGGCTCCTTGAGCGCGCAGTGGGCACCCCTGTCATAGCAATGACGTTCGGAACCCACCCCGACGAGATCGTCACTGGTAGACCAGGACCGCCCACACTCTCGCCACTGGCACGGCGCATCGAGCTGCTCGCCGATCTCGGTATCGATGGTGTGGCAGTCATTGACTTTGACGACGCCGTGAGACAACTCTCACCTGACGACTTCGTTCAGCACTACATCGTTGATGGCCTGAACGCAGCGCTCGTTGCTGTAGGAGAAGGATTCCGGTTCGGATATCGCGCGGAGGGAGACGTGGATATGTTGCGCATATCTGCAAAGAAGTTTGGCTTCGAGGTGATTGTGACATCGATTGTTGACCTTCATGGAACGGAGGTGCGTTCGAGTGCAATCAGGTCCGCAATTGCTTCGGGGGGAGTTGCCTTGGCCGCCAATATGCTGGGTAGGCCGTTCGAGATCGACGGAATCGTTGTAGAAGGTGACGGTCGGGGGCGCACGATTGGGTACCCGACTGCAAATATCACCCTGCCGGACTGCCTCGTGCGCCCGGCTACCGGTGTGTACGCGGTGCAGTGTGAAGTGGGTGGCATCACCTACGATGGTGTCTGCAATGTGGGGACACGTCCCACTTTCGGGGGTGGTGAGGAGACCATTGAAGTGCATCTCCTCGACACGCATGTGGAGTTGCCAGGCAAGGTGATGCGAGTTCGGTTCATTGACCGGTTGCGGAACGAGCAACGCTTCATCTCCGCTGAGACGCTTGTGGCACAGATCGAGCGTGACATCGAGGAAGCCCGAAGTGTGCTCTTGAGCAGTTGAGCACAATTCGACGTGTTTTGATCTCAGATCCCTTGACTTCTGCTTCGTGATGGTGCATTGTCAAAGGGTTCCCGCGCTCCCCTCAAGAAGGGAAGCCGATGTCCCCGTTACTGATAGCAGGAATGCTCCTTGCACTCCCGATCGCTGGAACGGAGGTGCCAGCGGCGCCTGGGGAGGGGCTTCTCCTGTCTCCCACCCCAGTTCTGCGTTCGGAAGTACGCCTGCCCCAGCACTCCTCTCCGAGTTCTCCGGTACCCCTCGGGGCTGCTGCAGGGTTGGCTATTGCCGTTGCTGGTGGCGCGGCTGTGCTTCGCAATTCGAGGAGGGAGGAGGAGCCCATCTTCGTCATCGTGCACGGTCACGGCGGGTCCCCAGAAGACTTCGATGTACTCTTGGAGATGTTGGGTGTTGAACCCTCTCGGGTCGTTGCCTTCGACTACTCCGCTGTCGGGGGGAGCGTCTCATCGACTGAATCCAGTAGAACAGCGTCGACGGAGCGGGCAGCCGAAGCGCTCGATACTCTGATTCGCGAACTTGCACTCAAGCACGAGAGCATTTACTCCATCCACCATTCGCGCGGTGGAGCTGTTGGTGTAACGATGATTGGTGCCCTCGACGATGGGACGCGCCCCCCAATCGATGGCTATATTGGAGCCGCGCTCCTCGACCCGGCTATTGCTGGTGGATGGTTGGGGCGGCTGCAATCAATTGGAGGAATTGGCTCGCGCATCCCCGATGACGGGGGCTTTAGCGTCGAACGTTGCACGAACGGCGAATGCAGAGACGTACGCGAGAACCTTGGCGTTGCCTCCAATGTCGAGGTGATCGCTATCAGGAACCTCGATGCCGAGATAACGAACTTTCGGGACAATCCACCGGGTCTCAGGGTCTTTGATCTCGTTCACGATGGTGGAATTGCAGCGCGGTGGCTCCTCCCTCTGAGCCCGATTCTCTCCGTAGGTAGGGTGTGGCAAGCCCATGCTTCGGTGCTCGAGCATGAAGCTGTAGCGGACTGCATTGCTGAGGAGGTAGCCGAACCGGGATCCTGCACATGGGAGGACGGACGCCCAGAGACACCGGTGTGGCGTTCTGGATTCGGGGGTTCCGGACACACGATGCTTGAGTGAGGGGCCGGGCGGCGTTGGTAGGCGCGGGAATACTAGATTTCGGTCGTAACTATTTCTATCACTACAGAGGAGTTCCTCAATGTCTGATATGCATATTATTCCCGTGGCGCGCGGAGACGGGATTGGTCCCGAGATCATGGACGCGTCTCTCCGCATCCTCATGGAGGCTGGTGCCGCCCTGGAGCCGAAATTCGTCGAGATCGGTGAGCAGGTCTATCTCTCCGGTAATTCCGCAGGAATCTCCACAGAGACTTGGGAGATTCTTCGCGAGCACAAGACTTTTTACAAGGCACCAATCACCACGCCCCAGGGCGGAGGTTTCAAGAGCTTGAACGTCACAGTTCGCAAGTCACTAAGCCTGTACGCGAATGTTCGCCCAGCCGTTGGATATCACCCCTATGTCCCGATCAAGCATCCCGGCATGGATGTTGTCATCATTCGCGAGAATGAAGAAGATCTCTACGGTGGGATCGAGCACCAGCAGACACCTGAGGTCGTGCAGACTCTCAAGCTGATCTCAAGGCCTGGCACCGAGCGCATTGTTCGGTACGCCTTCGAGTATGCCCGTGCATACGACCGCAAACGTGTCACATGCATGACAAAAGACAACATCATGAAGCTCAGTGATGGCCTCTTCCGCAAGGTCTTCGAGGAGATTGCTCCCGAGTATCCCGAGATCGAGTCCGATCACTGGATTATCGACATTGGAGCAGCGAAGCTCGCTGATACCCCGAATGAGTTCGACGTCGTTGTGACGCTGAACCTCTACGGTGACATCCTCTCAGACATGATGGGTCAGATCTCAGGATCTGTCGGTCTTGCTCCAGGTGCAAACGTTGGAGATGACTACGCGATGTTCGAGGCCATTCACGGCTCTGCACCCAGACATGCCGGCAAGGGGATCGTGAACCCTTCGGGTCTCCTCCTCTCGGGTGTCATGATGTTGGTGCATCTGGGCCAGCATGAGGCTGCAGGTCGTGTCCACAACGCTTGGCTCAAGACGATTGAAGACCACATCTTTACGTACGACCTTGTACGCAAGGCCAAGGGCGAGGGCATGACCGAGTACACGGAAGTTGGAACCGAGGGGTTCGCTGACGCTGTGGTCGAGAGACTGGGGAGAGAGCCAGAGCACCTCAAGGTCGTGAGTTACAACGAGACGATGGCCGAGATTCCACGGCCGGTGCTGACGGATGTTCGCGGTGCCAAGATGGAGCTTGATGGGATGGATGTCTTCCTCGGTGAGGGCGTGCTCTCTGCCGATGAAATTGGAGCGAAGCTTGAGGCCATCGCTGGGCCAGAATTCCAGCTCATCATGATCTCAAACCGAGGCCAGAAGGTATACCCGGATGGCTTTCCAGAGACGTTCTGCACCGATCACTGGAGGTGTCGTTTTGAGGCTGCCGATGGTGCCGATGCACCAAGTCATGCAGACATTCGCAACCTCCTTGAGAGGGTCGAGAACGCTGGCCTCAAGTGGATTAAACTTGAGAACCTCTACTTGATGGATGGCGAGCGCGCCTACTCCCTCGGGCAGGGCCAGTAGCTAGAACGAAGAGCAGAAGGAGCAGCGTGGTGTCGTACCGACACCACGCTGCTATCCTTGTTTACGGGCAATCGCCCGACTAATTACCCGCGTAAGAAAGTACCTCGTGAACGATACGCAGACTGTTATAGATGAGTACGGCACACATACCAAAGACACCGGATCACCGGAAGTTCAGGTTGCGTTGCTGACAGAGCGTATCAATCACCTCACCGAGCACTTGAAGATCCATAAGAAGGATCATCACGGTCGGCGGGGTCTCCTCATGATGGTAGGTAAGCGTCGACGACTGCTTCGGTACCTCCAGGAACAAGACGTGGAGCGGTACCGTTCCCTAATTGCAAAATTGGGGCTACGTCGCTAGTAGCCGAGAGAGGATGGCTTTAGCCATCCTTCGTCGTGTCTACGCGACTGAATAATGGAGGAAGTGATCCAGTTGTCAGTGGTCGCTATTCGATGCGATCTCTCGAATGTTGACCACTGCCAATTGGGCCTCCTCCCATACAAAAGGAGAAACGCGTGGCAGAGACCACCGTCCGCGGGCGTGTAGGTGAGGTAGAGATTTCACTGAGCACAGGTAAGCTCGCACAACTCTCTGATGGGGCAGTTGTTGTCCGCATCGGAGACACACAGGTCCTCGTGACCGCAACAGCGAAGCGCAGTATTCGAGAGGGTGTGGATTTCTTCCCCCTCACCGTTGATCTTGAGGAACGGACGTACGCCGTTGGACGTATCCCGGGTTCGTTCTTCCGTCGTGAAGGGCGTTCTTCGGAGAACGCGATCCTGGCAAATCGACTTATCGACCGTCCGCTTCGACCAAATTTCGCGAAGGGATACCGCCACGATACGCACATCGTTGCGACCGTCCTGGCTGCGGATCTTGAGAATCCACACGATCTCGTTGCTTTGAACGGTGCGTCGGCTGCCCTTACGGTCAGCCCGATTCCATTCGAGGGCCCCGTGGGTGCTATCAGGCTTGCGCTCCTCGACGGTGAATGGATTGCATTCCCGACGTATGAGCAAGCTGACGAAGCGGTCTTTGAGATCGTTGTCGCCGGGAAACGCAACGTCGACGGTGAGATCGATATCACTATGGTTGAGGCGGGCGCTTCCGAGAACGGGTATCGACTCGTGCAGGAAGGGCAACAGGCATCTGATGAGGCAACGGTCGCCGCAGGCCTCGAGCTTGCCAAGGAGTACGTTGCAACCCTCGTTGACCTTCAGCTCGAACTGCTCGAGAGTCATGGTGCCCCCGAGCCTGTTGAGTGGATCGTCGTTGAGGACTACTCCGACGAGATGTACACACGGGTAGAGGGGCTTGCGAAGGCGAAGCTTGAAGCGCTCGGCACGATCGTCAAGAAGCACGAGCGTCAAGACGCTGAAGGTGCTATTAAGGATGAGACCATCGAGGCGCTCGGGCTTGCTGCCGAGGATCGCGATAGCCTCAGTCAGGCAAATGCCGCGTTCTACGAGGTTCAGAAGAATGTCATGCGTTCCCGCGTCGTCAACGAGGGTATCCGCATCGATGGTCGCGGTCTCAAAGATATTCGCGACCTGAATATTGAAGTTGGTCTTGTTCCTGGTGTTCACGGCTCTGGAATGTTCCAGCGCGGGGAGACACAGGTGCTGAGTGTCACGACGCTCGGCATGTTGAAGATGGAACAGATGCTTGATACGATTTCGCCGGAAGACTCGAAGCGGTTCATGCATCACTACAACATGCCACCTTTCGCAACGGGTGAAGCTGGATTCATGCGTGGTCCGAAGCGGCGCGAGATTGGTCATGGTGCCCTCGCTGAGAAGGCGCTCCTGCCGGTCATCCCGCCTGTAGAGGACTTCCCATATGCGTACCGGCTCGTCTCGGAAGTGTTGATGTCGAATGGCTCATCGTCAATGGCATCGGTGTGTGGCTCCTCGCTCTCCCTCATGGATGCTGGTGTTCCCGTGCACGCTCCAGTTGCGGGGATCGCTATGGGGCTCATCTACCAGGATGGCAAGTTTGTGACGCTCACTGACATCCTCGGAGTTGAGGATCACCTTGGCGACATGGACTTCAAAGTTGCAGGCACAGCTGAGATGATCACAGCGCTCCAGCTCGACACCAAGATCGAAGGACTGCCCGCAGACGTGCTTATCTCCGCAATGGATCAGGCATTTGAGGCACGAATCTCGATCCTCAAAGCAATGGATGAGGTCCTTGGAGAGCATCGAAGCGAACTTGCTCCGAAGGCACCGAAGATCGAAGCGATCATGGTCCCGAAGGACAAGATTGGTGAGGTCATCGGCCCGAAGGGGAAGACCATCCGTGAGCTCGAGGAGGAGACAGGTGCTGTTATCGAGGTCGACGACGATGGCACGGTGCGTGTTGGTGCACCCGATACCGCGTCGATGAATCTTGCAAAGGACCGAATCCTTGCTATTGGATTCCCACCTGAAGCGAATGTTGGTGACGTTTACGACGGCGAAGTCGTGAACATCACGAAGTTCGGTGCATTCGTCAACATCCTGCCAGGACGTGACGGCCTCTTGCACATCTCGAAGATTGGTGGGAACAGACGTATCGATAAGGTCGAGGATGAACTCAACCTCGGTGATGCGGTCAAGGTGGTCGTGCAAGAGATCGATGATCGCGGCAAGGTCAGTCTGGGTATGGCAGATGCCCCCTCCGGTGATGGTGGTGGCGGTTCTGATGCTCCTCGCGCAGAAGCAAAGTCTGATGACCGTGGGAGTGGCTCGCGGGATCGAAGCGATCGCGGCGAGAATCGCAGAGATCGCGGCAACGATGGCCGAAGTCGGGACCGGAATCGCAACCGGGACCGGGATCGCAACCGGGATCGGGACAATAAGCCAGCGGAGAAGTCTGGGCGCAGAGTTGTGTCATTCGAGGACGACTTCGAGTCGAAACCCTAGAGAGAGAAGATCCGAAGCGAAGTTGAGGCCCCGGAGCAATCCGGGGCCTCAACGCGTGGTACAGAGTGCAGAGATCACA
>CAYYGI010000023.1:9059-10754 GCA_964471085.1 uncultured Acidimicrobiaceae bacterium | reverse complement strand
GTGGGCCCGGCAGGACTTGAACCTGCGACCGAGCGATTATGAGTCGCCAGCTCTAACCAACTGAGCTACGGGCCCGCAACGCGGATTCTACGGCGATGCCGATGATCGTTGTCTAGGTGACAGTCACTCCCCCTTGGACGCGAAACGCTCGAGCCCCTCGATCAGCTCGACAGGGATACGTTTCGGCTTGCCACCAGAGCCAACGCACGCGCCGTGCACCGTCTGGGTAGCAAGCACTTCGGTGCCACGCACGATCCGCTGTCCGAACTGCATGGAGACACGTTTGACCTCATCGACCCACGTCTCAACAACGAGTTCGTTCCCCTCCATTCCCGGAGCCAGAAAGCGTGTCTCGATTCTTGCTACAACAACCTGAGTCCCGAGATCTGACATCTGGGAGAGGCTCCACCCCATCTCCTTGAAAAGGTCGATGCGACCTACCTCGAAGTACTGGATGTATACCGAATGATTGAGGTGTCCGTATGGATCGAGTTCGTAAAACCGAACGGAGATCGCCGTGCAATGAATCATAGGATCACGCTAACCGCCGAGGTTTCGTTACTCGAGGATGTCACGCGAAATCGTTCTGGCGCCAGGCCTCATAGACAGCAATCGCCGCGGCGTTCGCTAGGTTGAGGGAGCGGCCTCCCTCAGCAATGGGGATGCGCACCTGATCTGTTACCGCCTCGTTCTCAAGGATGTCGTTAGAGAGGCCATCCGACTCACGCCCGAACAGCAGAACATCACCCGGCTCGTACGCTATTTTGGTGTAGAGGCGCTTGCCGTGATAAGTAAAAGCGAAGATGCGCTCCGGCTCCATGCGCGCTACGAACTCGTCGAACGACGCGTACGTCGCGACATCAGCGAACTCGCGATAGTCGAGGCCGGCGCGGCGCAACCGCGCATCATCAATCTCGAAACCCAGAGGCTCAATGAGATGCAACCTGCAGCCAGTATTCACGGTCAAGCGCATCAGATTGCCAGTGTTAGGAGGGATCTCGGGACGCCAAAGCACGACATTGAACATAGCTTGTCAGTTCTCGCCTCGGCGCACTTTCTCGAACAAGACGAGGAAACCCAACGCCGGATCCTTTGACTGGATCGTCTTGAACTCATCCCAATGTTCCTGGACTTGGCCAGTCATCCACGTTGCTATCTTCCCAATGTCCATCCAGATATAGGCGTACTTGGTGCGAGTTGGGGGTTTCGTTGCAAACACCATCTGACGGAGCCTGATGCCTATCGGGTGGTGCGCCGTGCCGGTCTCAATCAGCTCGCGTACGAGCGCGTCTTCGACATCAGGGTCCATCCCTCCGAACCTCCGAAGCGCCGCAGCGACAACATCAGGATCCCGCGCTGCCTTGTTCAACTCCGCAGCACCCGACTTGACTTCGGCAATGATTACCTCGATCTGGGTATCCGAGAGATCGAGATCAGGATCGGGGAGGATGCGCAGGCCTGCGGTAGCGTCTTGCGCATTGAAGCCCCCCGCTCCGGGAAAACGGATAGCAAGCACGTCAACATCAGTGACGGATCGCGTCGCCCTCCCAATGCTCTCGAGGATGGGGTACTCGGTAACCGTGAAAAACCCGTTTGCTTGCAAGTAGCTGCGTACCAATGCGACTGCTGTATCCATACCCCCATGGTAGATCGAGCACCGCAGCCGTTCGCTATGTACTTCTGACGCGCCTCACA
>CAYYGI010000023.1:4717-8959 GCA_964471085.1 uncultured Acidimicrobiaceae bacterium | reverse complement strand
ACATCGAGAACCCAGAACCATCGTTTCATCCGCAAGACGTTATCGCGATGTCGTTCCTGTCTGGGCACACGAGAGGTTCTATCCTCGCAGATAGGAGGTCTAATGGATTTCGATTTCACCGATGAACATAGAGCCTTGCGAGCCATGGTGCGCGAGTTTGCTGAGGAGAGGATCGCACCGAATTCAGAGCAGTGGGATGCCAAGCACCACTTCCCCGAGGACGTTGTCCGCGAGATGGGCGAGTTAGGCCTCTTCGGGATCACCGCTCATGAGGAGTGGGGAGGTGCAGGAGCTGACTTCACGAGCCTTTGCATTGCAATCGAGGAGGTTGCAAGAGTCGACCAGTCAATGGCGATCACGCTTGAAGCGGGTGTCGGGCTCGGTATCAACCCAATCCACGAGTTCGGATCTGACGACCAGAAGGCCCGATGGCTACCAGACCTTGTCGCGGGGAGAACTCTTGCTGGGTTCGGCCTCACCGAGCCAGGCGCTGGCTCAGATGCAGGCGCAACAGCTACCAAAGCAGTCCTTGACGGCGACGAATGGGTCATCAGCGGATCGAAGGCGTTCATCACGAATTCCGGTGCAGAGATGACGAGCCTCGTCATCGTCACTGCTCGCACGGGTACCGACGAGATCTCCTCTCTTCTTGTGCCTTCCGGTACGGAAGGATTCATCGTTGAGCCAGCGTATCGAAAAATGGGATGGCGTGCATCGGATACTCACGGTCTCACGTTCAACGAAGCAAGGGTGCCAGTCGAGAACCTGCTCGGCGAACGGGGCAGGGGATTCCACCAGTTTCTCTCAACGCTTGACGACGGCCGGGTAGCTATTGCTGCTATGGCTGTGGGTGTGCTCCAGGCCTGTCTCGATGAGTCGGTCGCCTACGCGAATGACCGTCACGCATTCGGGAGGCCGATTGGAGCGAATCAAGCAATCTCTTTTAAGTGCGCAGACATTGAGGTCATGACTCACGCTGCGAGGTTACTCACCTATAAGGCTGCATGGTTGAAGGATGTGGGGAGGCCCTTCAAGCAGGAGGCTGCAGTTGCAAAGCTCTACGCCACGGAGTCAGCGGTGTCGGCAACCAGAGATGCGACGCAGATTTTCGGTGGCGCGGGATTCATGGACGAGACGCTGGTTGCACGCCACTACCGCGACGCGAAAGCTCTCGAGATCGGGGAGGGTACCTCCGAGATCCAACGCCTGGTAATCAGCCGCGGACTCGGTCTCCCCACCCCACTCTGACCTGACCATTCTGGCGTCTCTCAGCGAATTGTGTTTTGCTGAGAGACGCCAGAATGCAGGGGAGGAGGCAGTTGGTGGGGTTCGACACCGAGGCCGGGACCGTTCGGCACTCTAATAGAGCCCCCTCTGAGCCTGGAGTCGGTTACATCCCTCGCGAGGAACCATTCTGCAGGGGCCACATCAGAGACGAACGCGTCGGGGCATGCAGCAAGAATGTCGCTGTAGGCACGCCCGATACCGGTTTCAAGAAGCCCTGAGACTCGCCAGAATCTGCTCGCTTCCGTGGCGAGGGCGCGGACCGCCAATGCACCGGTCCAGCCGAGCCTCCCTGGCTTGAGAACCACCCCATCAACCAACTCTGTCGAGAGAAGCCGCTCGGCGTCGTTAGCGCTGCGCACGGACTCATCCGCGAACACCGGGATATCGAGCATCTCCCGCACTCGACGAGCTGCCTGCGATGCAAAGTCCGCGACCGGTTGTTCAAGGTATGCGACATCTAAGTTGTTGAGCACTTCGAGTTCGCGCAGTGTGCCCGAATCAAACGATCCGTTGGCATCAACACCGAGCAACACATCCGGGTGAGCGCTTCTTATTGCAGCTACATGCCCTACACGGCCCGGCTCGATCTTCAGCTTGAAACGCCCCACACCTCTCTGGACAGCACGACCAACCGCTTCAACCGGGTCGCTCAGCCCCACCGCAAGCGAGACCGGGAGCGTCTCAATCGTCGCTCCAATCGTATCAACCAACGACTCCCCCGCCACTCTTGCACGGCGATCGGCCCTAGCTTCATCAATGGCGGCCTCCAACGTTGGAGTCCACTCCCCACTTTGCGCTGAACCCAACAACTCCTCCATCGACTCGTCCTGTCCTGGGAATGGAGCAGCTTCACCCCACCCGAACGGCTCATCGCCGACACGTACAAGGGCAACACTGCGAGACACAACGACTCCACTCGCCGTCGAGAAAGGCTCTCGGAGCGGAATGTCGAGACGAAAGATCGCTCTTGCTTCGTCAGCCCTCTGACTCCCTTCCTGCACTCAATCCGCCTTCGGTTCCGTTGCTTCGATGACTGGCCGGATCCTCTCGAGGTACTCCACCATGCCGTGTCTCTGGAAGTTCTCCCACGTAGCCATCGTGCGCGTGTCATGCATACGATCAACAACCAGCATCCCTGCTAGGTGATCGGCCTCGTGCTGCACCGTTCCAGCACTCAAACCGCGGTAGATGTGCGTCGACTCCACACCCTCGCGGTCCAGCGCCGTGACTTCAATGTTCATGGAGCGATGAAGGTCCCCCCGTATCGGGACGCTCAGGCAACCCTCGTTGTTGAGGAAGGTGACAGCGTCGAGAGCTCGGATGACCGGGTTCACCAACACGGCAAGGGGGAGGGGAGGCTTGTACGGGTATCGGTCATTCCTCTCCACACCGATAATGCAGATCTTCCACGACTCCCCCACCTGATTCGCTGCAATTCCCGCCCCCTCTGCATCCAACATCGTCTCGATCATGTCATCAATGAGCGTCTGGACCGCGGCGGTTGCAAGATCGTGGCAGCTCACGTCTCGCGCTACACGTCGCAGGATTGGATCTCCAATCTGCAAAATTGGTCGAATCGTCACCGCTACTTCTGCCCTTCGCTCCACATGGATTCCAGCCTAGACACGCGCTCGGCCCTGCTCGGTCCAGTCACCAGCTCACCTGAGAGAACGACCCGTCTCCCAGCAACTACAACATCGGTGACGGACGCTCTCGTCCCAGACATGACGATACCGGTGATCGTCGAGCGATCCGTCCCCGCGAGTTCATTCGAGTCTGGATCGATCGCGATAAAGTCAGCAGGCGCACCCTTGGCGATCCGCCCCGCACCTCCCCATCCAAGCGCGTCGGCACCCTTGGCTGTTGCGAGATCAAGAAGCGCTTCAGGGGAGTGAATGCCCCGTCTCTGGAGTCTGAGTCGGTCGTGGTGTTCAACACGTCTTGCTTCGTCGATGATGTCGATAATCACGTTTGAGTCAGATCCGACGCTGAGAGGGACTCCCGCGAGAGCAAGCTCTGCAGCGGGCCCAATTCCGTCTCCAAGATCGGCTTCGGTGGTGGGGCAGAGGCAGACGCCCGTGCCGCTTGAAGCAATCAATTCGATGTCACCAGGTGCAAGGTGTGTAGCATGAATCAGCGTCACTCTGGGACCCAAGAAGTCCAGTTGTGCAAGGAGTTGAACGGGTGTGACTCCGTGCTCATTGAAGCATGCCTCATTCTCAGCAATCTGCTCAGAGACGTGGATGTGCAGCGGAGCTTCCATCTCTCGCGCGAGCTGCGCAATTGCACCCAGATCCTCTCTGTGCACACCCCTCACGCTGTGAGCCGCTACACCAACGCGAAGGAGTTCATTGTTCTCAACGTCACGGGCAAGGGAGCGGACCCGCTGCGCCCACGCTTCGATCGTGCCATCTGAGAATCGCCGCTGTTCCGGTAAGACTGGCGCGCCGGAGACATTCGAGGTCAGGTACGCGGTGTCGAGGAGTGTGAGCCTGATGCCAACCTGTCTCGCTGCATCACTGAGTGCTCTCCCCATCGCGTTCGGGTCGTTGTACGGTCGGCCATCCTTACCGTGGTGCAGGTAATGGAACTCACCTACCGTTGTGATCCCCGCACTAAGCATCTCAGAGAACACAGCCACCGCCAACTCCCGATAGGAGTCTGGTGTCAATCGGTTCGCCACCTCATACATAGGCTGGCGCCATGCCCAGAAATCTCCCGCCCCCTCGCCTGTGCGCCCTCTGAGCGCACGATGAAACGCGTGCGAGTGAGCAGAGACCAAGCCAGGTATGACGATGCCATCGAGCCTGTGATCCACTTCGGATGGCTCGGCCCCAGGAATTACTTCGTCGACCAAACCGTCCCTGACCTCTATGACGACGCTCTCAGTGACCTTGAGCCCACCAAGCCATGCGCGTTCCGCGTACCAACGTTCCATTGATGCGACGATAGTGC
>CAYYGI010000023.1:0-4617 GCA_964471085.1 uncultured Acidimicrobiaceae bacterium | reverse complement strand
GAACCAGGCTTGTAGTCGCTGAAATCCTTCATCGAGGCTGATAGCAGGCGCCCATTGGAGAGCGTCTCTCGCCTCCCTCTGGTCGAACCAGTGAGCAGTGCCGAGCTGTTCTGCGAGGAAGCTCGTCATCGGCGGATCCTCCTCGGTATCGCGTCGATCCCAGATCCGCTCCACGACGCTCCCGCCGAAGCGTGCAACGCCGAGTGGCACCTTCATGCGCGGGGGTTCAAGCCCCGCGGCCATGACGATCCTACTCAGCACTTCACGCACCGGTCGCGGTTGACCATTTGTTACGACGAATGCTCGGCCCCCAAGATCTGGTGCACGGTCAAGTGCAGCAACGAAGGCATCTGCTGCGTTATCAATGTAGATGGTGTCAATCATCGCTGCTCCCGAACCAATGATTGCAAGCCTCCCGGACTTCGCTCGATCAACGATCCGCTCAACGAGCTGGGTGTCACCCGGTCCCCAGATGAGATGAGGCCGGATCGCAACAACTGGCATTGAGGCTGAACTCGCGGCGAGAGCGGCTAGCTCTCCCGCAGCTTTGCTCCTCGCGTAGTGCCCTCTTGCGCTCTCCGGATCAGCGGGTCCAGCGCCAGCCCCGACGAGCGATCGGCCACTGTGAGCAACTGACGGAGACGAGATGTGCACAAACCGCTCAACTCCGGCTTCTTCGGCGGCTGCGGTGACATTGACGGTCCCAAAAACGTTCGTTGCCTCGAACCGCTCCCAAGGCCCGGTCACGGCTGCCAGACCCGCCACATGTACAACTGCCTCAACCCCAGCAACAGCACCAGCAACGGCGTCGCTGTCAACAACGTCACCCAACTGCTCTGGAACACCGAGTCCACTTGGAGTGCGTTGGAAGACAGACACCTCATCCCCCCGATCACGCAGCAGCTTCACCACTGCGCTGCCCACAAGACTTGTTGCCCCGGTTACAAGAACTCTCATATCCGGCCGATCCTGCCACCAGCAAGCACCCGCTCGGCCCACTGGGCAATGCGCGTGCGATCAATCTTCGAGTTGTGCCGGACATCGACCGGAAGCGACGGTGCCAGCAGAACCGCAGCTATATCGAGGCCACCTGCCTGAGCGCGCACACGATCGGCGAGTTCCTCTCCAGCAAGGCCTCCACGACGTCCCGCTTCTCCAGGGACGACCACAACAACAACTGCCTGGGCACCTGGGGGGCCGACTCCGACCACAGCAGTGTGAGCAACGTCGTCAAGGAGCGAGACTGCAATCTCGATCCCGACAGGAGTTACGGGGCCATGAGCAGTTGTCACGATATGCACCATCCTCCCCTCGATCCAGAGCTGACCATCTTCATCGAAATGCCCAACGTCACCGCTTCGATGCCATCCTGGGGGTTGGGAGGCAGCGTGGCTGGTCCCCCACAGCTTGTCGTATCTCTCCCGCATGTGAGCAGCACGGACACACACCTCCCCTGTCACCCCGCTCTTATCGGAGAGTGGGCCCACCGCTTCGCCCTCCTCGTCAAGTTCACTTATCAAGACTTCGACACCCTCAGTGGGCATCCCCACACAGACGCCATTTCCAAGTCCCGCCGCCTCAATCTCATCAAGGCTGATATCAGCCACTGGCATCAACTCAGTCATGCCGTAAGGAGTGTGAGGGTCGGCATTCGGCATGATGGCTCGGGCAGATCGCAGTACTGAAGCAGGTACTGGTGCACCCGCCGAGATCAGTACCCGAACACCCTCCAGTGCAGCAGCAAACACGGGGTTCACTCCCTCAGCGGTTGCTCCAACATTCAAGAGCGCCGCGGGAGAAGCGAATGCAAGAGTGGCCTGAACCGCATCAATGGCCTCGGCGAGAGCGTTCGCTGTGAGCGTTCCCGGGGAGGTCACATTCATGTCAGGAACAACCGAGGGGATACCCATCAGGGGCCCAAAGAGTGAGAAGGGCCCGAAAGCAGCTACAAGACTGTCCCCCTCACCAATGCCATATAACGCTACGAGGGCATCTCGTTGCGCTTGCAGTTGGTGGTGACGGTACAGAACACCTTTGGCAGGCCCGGTTGCTCCGGAAGTGAACGCTATTGCAGCCTCATCTAGGGCTGTTGGAGTCTCAGGCAGAGGCTGGCCGGTTCCCCGCGTGCGGAGATCATCAAGCGTGGCCTCAATCTTCAGCAGACGTTTCTGTGGGCGCGAGAGCTCCGCTGTTGAGATGCGGATACCTGGCCAGCCAAGAACGCTCGCGGCTGTTACTGCCTTGGGGATACCAATGAGGTACGCTGGCTTGGCACTTGCAAGTGCCCTGCCCATACCGCGCGCTCCCAGGCCTGCATCGGTAAGGACCACGACGGCACCCATCCGCCAACACGCGAAAATACATACTGCAAGGTCGATTCCCGGCAGCACGAGGAGAGCAACACGATCCCCTCTCGAGACACCGAGATCAATGAGACCAGCAGCGACCCGCCGCACATCTCTGTCGAGATCCGAGAAGGTGATAGATGCTTCTCTCCCCTCGGAACCCATCTCCAGGATCGCGTCGACATCGTCGGCCGTCCGCCTGTCGAGCGCTGCCCACAACGGTTCGCGCTCTGAGGCCGGTGCCTGGAGAGTGGAGGGCGAGTCAAGTTCATCGGCACCGAGTTGGTTCACGCCGAGTTGAACCACCCAGGGAAAGATCACCCCCCCAATATCAGCATCCTCAGGGAGAAGGTGGCCTGAGCCGACAAAGCGGTGAATTGCTGCAGCCGGGAGGCGCTCGACGAGATCGTTCAGGTGGAGATCGGTGAACACTGGATCCGACGTGCCCCACAGAAGGAGTGCAGGTACGTCTGCAAGCTCGTCGAGGCCAGCGGCGATCTCGTTCAGCACGTGATGGCTCGGGTGACTCTCGGTGAGCGGGATGTCCTCAACGAATGCTCCAATCGCGGCTCTCCGCTCGGCGGTTCGATACGGGTCTTCGTATGCACCCCGCACGATGGTGGGGAGGCTGGGACGAGCAAGCGCCATCGTTCCACGGATGAACGTTGGCGTTGTCTCACAGACACTCTTGCGAATTCCACGGGGACGCACGGCTCGAATCAACGACGGTGCTCGCGAACCCTCAGGCTGATGCACAGCCGTGTTCATCAAGACGATTCCTGCCAGCAAGCTCTGATTCTGTTGCGCCCAGCCAAGAGAGATCGGCCCTCCCCAGTCATGGCCGACCGTCACAACAGGCCCCGTCAGGTTGAGCTCATCGGTGAGGGCGCAGAGATCTTCAATGCGTTGGGCCAGACGGCGGATCGTCCCTGTGCGTTCCGAGTACCCCATATCGAGATGGTCGATAGCAATGACCCGGACATCGCCCGGAGCGCGAGCAATCAGGTCGCGCCACATATAGGACCAGGTTGGGTTTCCGTGAACACACAGAAGTGTGAGGGTGGGATCAACGACCTGGTTGTCAAGCAGATGCCAGGTACGGCCTGCGTGATCGAGTTTGGGCGTTGCTACGATCCTCGACCACTCCGGGTCAAGCCCAGAGAGCAGCGAAGGGGGAACCGATGCGGGTGTGATCGATGCTGCATTCACCATGTGACCTCCATTACCGATGCGTTGATGCCGGACCCGATCCCCATGAGCAGCACTTTCTCGCCTGGGCGAAGTGTCTCTGCTTCAAGGGAGAGGGTGATGGGAATCGACGCAGGTCCGACGTTCCCAAGAAGGGGGTAGGTGAGCGGAACTTTGGCTATGTCTATTCCGAGGCGCTCGCACAACATCGTCGTGTGCACTTGGGAGATCTGATGGAAAATATATCGGTCCGCATCTATCCAGCCAAGCTCTTCAGCATCGCCCCAGGAGAGCTTTGAGACCTGAAGCCCTGCATCGAGAAGCGCCTTGGTGTCCGTAGACATCTTGTCAATACTCCCAACACAGAGGTTGTGGTGGCTAGTTTCGGCCCGAGCAATCCCCCCGACTACCTTGTGGCTCCCAGGGTTCTGCGAGTGACGACCAATAACTGCCGCTGCACCACCGGAGCCGAGAGTGAGGGATGCGAACTCGTTGAAGAGGTCTACAAGTGTTGCTTCAGGACTTGAGAGACGAGCAAGGGTGGCCTCCTGGATCGGCCGACTCCCCTCACCATCAACAATCAATGCGTACTTGATCTGACCACTGTCGATCATGTTTCCTGCGACCTGGAGAGCGTTGATAAACCCGAGACATGCATTCGAGAGATCGAAGTTGAGACACCAGCTCGGCAGGTCGAGAGTGTTGTGAACCGTGACTGCTGAGGAGGGCTCCAGCCGGTCTCGACAGACAGACGTATCGATCAAAAGGCCGATCTCGTCAACGCTAATGCCGCTGGCCTCGATCGCCTTTGCTCCGGCAGCAGCAGCAGCATCAGTGAAGAGATGCCCTTCGGGCCACCATCTCCGCTCCCGGATTCCTGTCAGGCTCTCAAGCAACCCCGGCTGGGCACCAACGCGCTCGTAGGTCTCGGAGAGCACCTCGTCGAAGTACGCGGAGGTGATCACTTCCGGGGCGTCGACGTGAGCAATCGAAATGATTGCAGTATCGGTCATGGTAAATGCGGCGTTGCCAGACATCGGAATCTTTCGTAGAGAGCTTCTCGCGGTTCGAAGTAGTATACGAC
>CAYYGI010000022.1:6293-11086 GCA_964471085.1 uncultured Acidimicrobiaceae bacterium | reverse complement strand
AGAAACGCCAGAAACGGCAGAGGTGGCGCTAGAGTTCGTCTCCCATGGCGACACGTACACCAACGCGTCGGGCCTCGGGGCGGAGTACCGCGAAGAGAAAAAAGAAGAAGCAGTCGTTCATCTCAAAGATAGTCTCCGCGCTGGGGGCGATTCCGAGAAGGATCGGCGACCAACTCGGTGAGCACAAGTCCGATGTGTGGGGGATAGTGCTTGTTGCTATTGCGGCCCTTGTCCTTCTCTCATTCTTTGAGCAAGCCGGACCGTTCGGGACGACAGCGTCCACAGTCTCCCGGTTTCTTTTCGGCGTTTGGGCGTTCATTGTGCCGCTCGCACTCCTGGCCGCAGGGCTCTCCCTTTTCGGCGTAATAGGGGAGGGGGAACGCCCAAAGACCCTTGCTGGCCTCTCAGTCCTGTTCATTGGTTCCCTCTCGCTTTTCCACCTTCTCACAGGGAATCTCCCGATCGCAGGCACGGGGACTTCAGTCGAGACATCCGGAGGCGTGGTGGGTTCTCTCGTCGCGTACCCTCTTGAGCGCATCGTTGGTTACTGGGGGGCGTTCGTCGTGCTTGTGGCCGTCATTGGTGTCGGCGCGCTCTTTGTTACGCGCGCATCGCTGCGGGATGTACTGCGTTCGATCGGTGAGTACGCGTTGGTACCATGGAGTTGGGTGGGTATGGCTACCGCGCAGCGCGATCAAGCGGTTCTTGTTGAGCCCGAAGCCCCTCAAGCGGCGCCCAAAGCTCCTCGATCGGCCCGGAAGCAGAAGACGGTTCCCCAGCCAAGTGCTCCGGCGCCACAGGCGCCAGTGGCGCCACCGCCGAGCATCCCTCGATCTGCACGGGTGGAGGGATACGAGCTCCCCCCTCTCGATATTCTCAAACTCTCCAATCATGAGGGCCATGACGGGCGCGGTCTTACTCAGACGGGTGAGACCCTCCAGGATGCACTCCGTCAACATGGTGTCGACGCCCAGCTTGTACGGATCGTGCCGGGTCCAACCGTGACGCGCTATGAGATCGAGCTTGCGCCCGGTGTGAAGGTCAACAAAGTGACGTCTCTTACTCACGACATCGCGTACGCTCTTGCTGCAGCAGATGTTCGCATCCTTGCTCCGATACCCGGGAAGTCCGCTATCGGGATCGAGGTTCCGAACCGCAGAAGGCAGCTCGTCACCCTAGGGGATGTTCTTGCTTCTGATGTCGCGCTCTCAGATCATGATCCGATGCTTGTGAGTCTCGGTCTGGATGTGTCGGGAACCCCACGCATGCTTCGTCTCAGTGAGCTCCCTCACATGCTGATAGCGGGTGCAACGGGAGCGGGGAAGTCGTCATGCATCAACTCTCTGCTCACATCTATCTTGATGCGAGCAACCCCAGACGAGGTCAGGCTCATCCTTGTTGACCCCAAGAGGGTCGAGCTCGGCCAGTACAACGACGCGCCACACCTCCTTACCCGAGTGATCACCAATCCCAAGAAGGCGGCCGATGCGCTGCAGTGGGCAGTGGCAGAGATGGACCGCAGATACGACCTGCTCGCGGATGCCGGTGTACGCGATATCGACTCGTACCGTGAGAGCTACGATGCGGGTGGACTTGATGAAGAAATGTTCGATCGCTTCCCCTACATCGTCATCGTTGTTGACGAGTTGAACGACCTGATGATGGTTGCCGGGCGCATCGTTGAAGACTCGATCGTACGCATTGCTCAGATGGCTCGTGCCGTCGGAATTCACCTGGTCCTTGCAACGCAGCGACCCTCGGTGAACGTTATCACAGGAGTCATCAAGGCGAATGTCCCATCACGGATAGCGTTCTCGGTTGCGTCCCAGACTGACAGCAGAGTGATCATTGATCAGGGTGGCGCGGAGAAGCTCATTGGGTTGGGGGACATGCTTGTGGTCACCGCCCGGGAACCAAAACCCGATCGGATCCAGGGTTCATTCGTGTCGGAAGCCGAGATCCAACAGGTTGTCGGGTGGGTGCGCGACCAGCGTGATGCTCAGTACCGCGACGCTGAGGTCTTTGAGCAGGCGAAACAAGCAGCCGAGACCGATGCCGAGTACGAGGGGGAGGACCCCGAGATCATGCGCCAAGCAATCGAGATCGTCGTAAGGTCACAGCTCGGGTCGACCTCGATGCTTCAAAGAAAGTTGCGCATCGGTTTCGCCCGAGCGGGGCGAGTGATGGATATTCTCGAGAACAAGGGAGTTGTAGGTCCCTCGAATGGCTCCAAGGCAAGAGACGTTCTCGTCACCGAGGACGAACTGGAGAGCGTGCTTAGCTGAGAGAGATCGCAGAACTTCAGGAATCTCAGCTCATACAGGTGCTCTCTACTCTGGGTCTGCTACCGAGTCCTCGTTCGGCTTGACCCCGACCAACATGACCGCCGCCAAATGATTCTTGTAACGTCGGAACACGATTCGCATGCGGATGACGCGCCGTATCGCTGCAGGGTTGAGCAGAAGATTCTTGAGGAACTTGAGCGTCCCTCTGACACCCTCATCTCGAACAAAGCGTCTCGGACTCAGCAAGTGCATTGGTGCATGGGCCTCAGCGTGCACACTGAAACCTGTGGACTCCATGAGTGAGCGCCACTCTGAGGTTGTGAGGGGTCGGGCGTTGACACGCAAGGCACCAGCGAGGGCTTTCTGGATCTCCTTCTTCTTCTCCTCCCCGAGGTCATCGGGAACGAGGCAGAGCTCGTGAATACCGTAGCGTGCTCCAGGCTTGCAGAGCCGCCATGCCTCCTGGAGTATGCGCTCCTTCTTTTTCAACGTCTCCATCGTGAGCATTGCTTCACCGTAGATGACAGTCGCGGAGCTTGACGGCAGGGTGGATTCGGCAGCATCCCCAACGATGCATGTCTGGTCGGGCCCATCGAGGAAGCTTCGAACGAACTCGACCGCGGCCTCATCTTTCTCGACACCGGTGTAGGAGGCAGGGTTGTGGCTCAGAGCCATCTGTGCTGTTATCCCAAGACCAGGCGCAAACTCCACTACAGCGTCGGTGGCGCGCACATCGAGGGCCTCTAGCAGCTTATTTGTTAGCTCAAGACCTCCGGGTCGGAGAACTCGCTTCCCTAATCGCGCCAAGAGCCAGTGGCCCGGGGCGGTCTGCACGGTGAACTTCTCACCGGGAAGGGGGAGTTGCTCTTCGCTGGCCGTTTTCATCAGTTGTCTTCCTCTCTGAACGTTTCGTGTTGCCTAGAAAGATCCGGAGAGAGACCGGCTGGTTGAGGCCGGTCTCTCTCCGCGAAGATGACATTGCTGGGTCGGAATCACCGTGGCGATGGATCTCTCAAAGAGAACATTCTCGATAGTAAGGTGATCCGTATTCATATCAGTAGGTAACCACAATCTCTTTCTCCCGCGGCCCCGCTCTCGCGACGGCGGCGAGCGCTGAACTCTCGAAGGTGGGACGTCTCGCCTCCCCCGCACTCGTACCCTTGCATGATGTTTCACGCCCGCTTTGATGATGCGGTCTCTGGGTCCTCCTTTCTCCTTGAGGGCCCTCTGCGCGAGATCATTGCATACAAGCCTTCCGAGGTCCTTGGAGCTCTCCGTTCTGCCTCGAATGAAGCAGCGTCAGGCAATTGGGTTGCAGGGTATGTTGCCTACAACGCTGCACCGGGCTTTGATAGTGCCCTCGTTGTCCGTGGCGGCTACAACGGTCCCCTTGTGTGGTTCGGTGTGTTCAGTAGCGCTCTCGATGTTGACCCACCCAGGAGAGTTGCTCGAAGCGTGGTAGCAGCCCGAGACGGGGGGAGGAGCAATACCTTGAGATGGGAGCAGAGCCTTGATCAGGAAGGCTACGACCACGCCTTTGCAGTCGTGAAGCGGCACATAGAAATCGGTGACTCGTACCAGGTCAACCTGACATTCCCGATGCATGCCACATTTACAGGGGACGTCGAGCCTCTGTACTCACATCTCCTTGCAGCACAGAGTCCCCGATACGCTGCTCACCTCCATCACGGAGACGTTCACATTCTCTCGGTCTCTCCGGAGAGATTCTTCACGGTCAGGGACCGCTGCATTGCAACGAGGCCCATGAAGGGCACTGCTCCAAGGGGGAGGTGGGTTGAAGAGGACGAAGCGCTGCGCCAACGCCTTGCTTCCTCGGAGAAGGAACGCGCTGAGAACGTGATGATCGTCGATCTCGTGCGGAACGATCTTGGGCGCATTGCAGAGTTCGGGTCGGTCTCGGTTGACGAATTGTTCGTTATCGAGAAGTATCGGAGTGTCTGGCAGATGGTCTCTGAGGTCTCCGCCACGCTCAAGCCCGAGGTGGGCCTCCCAGAGGTTTTTGAGGCACTCTTCCCCTGCGGTTCTGTGACGGGAGCACCGAAGGCTCGAACTATGGAGATCATTGCTCAGGTGGAAGCTTCTGCGCGAGGGGTGTACTGCGGGGCAGTTGGCTTCATCCCGCCGGGTGACGGCGTTGAGGGTGCAAGCTTCAACGTTGCAATCCGCACCGTCGTGATCGATGAGGCCGAGGGAGTTGCTTTCTACGGTGTTGGAGGGGGCGTGACCTGGGGGTCGCTCTCCGGTGCTGAATACGATGAAGCCCAGGTGAAGGCTCGGGTACTCATCGAGCCGGGAACCCCCGTTGAGCTCTTCGAGACGATCCGATGGGAGAACGGCTATCTCCTCCTCGAAGAACATCTCGAACGACTCGCCTCCTCGGCCAAGTATTGGGAGATTGCCTGTGACACCTCCTCGCTGCGCCGCACGCTGCAAGCTGTAGAGGAGTCTCTTGAAGAGCCAACGAGGGTACGTCTCGTGTTGACAGGT
>CAYYGI010000022.1:0-6193 GCA_964471085.1 uncultured Acidimicrobiaceae bacterium | reverse complement strand
GCCGTTGAGCCCCACAGCGCCGTTTCGTGTCCGGATCGACCCAGACCCGGTTGACAGCAACGATCCGCGTCTCTTCCACAAACTCACCGATAGGCGACGTTTCGATGATCGCCGCAAGCAACACCCGGATGTCGATGATGTGCTGTGTGTCAATGAGTTGGGGCACGTGACGGAGTCAACGATCGCGAACGCTGTCTTCCTCATCGAGGGGGAGTGGTATACGCCACCTCTCTCTGACGGTCTGCTCCCGGGGATTCTGCGAGCGGAGCTCCTTCGTGAAGGCGTGCTGTTCGAACGATCGGTGAGTGTTGCTGAGGCAGAGAGCGCGCAGGCCGTTGCGCTCATCAATTCGGTGCAGGGTTGGCGACCGGTCGTGCTGGTCTCGGATTGACTTACTCCGTATCGGGGAGGAATGTCTCGGTCTTCTCCCACAACTCTTCGATGATATCGATGCGGTCCGTTGCATCGTCGTGGAGGGTGTGAGCGACTTGAGCAACGATGAGTTCTGCTACAGCCACCGCGGGGATAGAGCTATCCATGGGGCCAACGGCGGGAACTTGCAGCCCACACCACGTCGGGGTGAGGGCTGCAAGAGGGGAGAGGGGGCTATCGGTGATTGCAACGATCTGGACAGCAAGATCTACAAGGAGGTGAGCAGTGCGAAGTGTCTGGCGCTTGTAGCGGAAGAAGTCGAAGATCACGGCGCAGTCTTGGGGGCCGGTGCCAGCAAAGTCCACACCGGTCGAGTGATCGCGAATGAGGTGCACAGATGGACGGAGGATTGCCAGGCCGCTCGCAAGAGCGTGGGCACCGGCCCTTGATGTCTCACCTGAGATGATCCATACGGTTTCAGCCTGAGTGATGGGAGCAGCAAGTGTTGCTAACCGGTCGTCGTCAATGACATCAAAGACGCCGGAGATAGCTTCAGCGAGCGCTCTGCGAGCAGGGCTCGCGCTTGAGTCTTCAAGGCGGATGCGGTCACTCGGCCGGAAGAGTTGCTGGGAGAGGCCTCGGCGCACACTCTCTTGGAGATGTGTGTACCCATCGAACCCGAGTTTGTGAGCGAAGCGAACAATCGATGGCCGACTCGTCCCCACTCGCCGGGCTAGATCTGTGACGGTACCAAAAGCGAGCAACGTCGGTTCTGCCGTCACAATCTCTGCAATGCGGCGCTCGGTGGGTGTGAGGCGGTCGCTCGCTGCCGCAATGAGCACAGACGTTGGAACAGCAGGAAGATCTCTGGGCATTCTGTTACACTACCATTAAGCGAATATCCATCGCGTTACAAAAAATGGGCGTCGCAAGACGCCGTTACGGAGTGAGGACGAAGATGGCGAGATCAGAGAAGTACGTACCGAGTGCTCGAGAGCAGGCATTCCTCGACACGGTCGTGAACCCAAAGTACGACCGTCAGATCATTAACGGTCTCAAACCTTTCTTCGAGGAGAGAGCTCCCGAGGATATGAAGGGTTTCTATACGAGTGAGGAGATCTCGGAGCTAAAGAGCCTGCACGGCACGAACCGAGATGTTGAGGCTCGGATGCCCGTCAAAATCACTCGTCACTACTTCGAGTTGGCTAGAAACAGTGCCCCCCTCCAGCGACTGGTCAAGGCAAGCTCCGATGAAACGCTCAACCTTGCAGGCTCTGAGGATCCTGGCAACCAGATGGACTACAGCCCAGTCGAGGGCCTCCTCCACAAGTACGAGATGGGTCTCATCTACGTCATCTCGACGTGCTCGGCTCACTGCCGCTTCTGCTATCGAGAGGAGCTGATCGGGCGCAAGGATATCGAACGCCAGGACGGCTCGGTCTCCAAGAAGGGCCTCGCTCAGATTCGTGATATCACCGACTATGTGCGCAGTCACAACGAGGCTGTTGATCGCAATGGAGGCCTCCATCCCGAGACTGGGCGTGAGAAGCTGCGCGAGGTTCTCCTCTCCGGGGGAGACCCGATGGCGCTCCCGAACACCAAGATCGCCGCGTGGATGTCGGCTCTTGCTGAGGCTGGAGTCGAAGCAATCCGCTTGGGCACCAAGGAGCTCGCATTCCACCCAGACCGCTTCGACGATACGTTCCTTGCAATGCTCGACGAATTCCACACGACGTATCCGCACGTCGGCTTCCGTTTGATGGTGCACTTCAATCACCCGGACGAGTTCCTCCAGAAAGGGCCAGACGGTGAGTACTTGAAGTACCCGAATGGTGCCCTGATGTGGCACGAGAACACGAAGCGCGCCATGGATGCAGTGGTATCGCGTGGCTGGATCAACGTCGAGAATCAGGCACCAATCATCAAGGGTGTCAACGATGATGCTGATGCAATCCGAGTCATGCAGAGAGCCCTCAACTGGATTGGTGTGGGGAATCACTACTTTTTCTGTGGCCGGGACATTGTTGCCTACAAGGCGTTCAACGTCCCGATTGAGACCGCCTGGAAGATCCTCAATGACTCCCAGAAGGGGCTTTCGGGTGTCGAGACTCACGCACGGCTCTCCATTACCCATTACAAGGGGAAGACGGAGGTAGTTGCGGTCACGGACGAACCGATTCCTGGTGTGCCTCTCTCAGAGAATGGTGTGCTCATTTTCAAGCTCTTGCGCAACCCAGCAGAGGCGCCTGAGCGCGGCAAGGTGTGCATTGTGGGACGGAACCCAGACGCAGTCTGGTTCGATGATTACGCCGATCGAGTCATATATGACGAGGCTGGATTGTTCGAGTACACAAGAGTCTTAGGTGCTCGGGAAGCTGTGCCGGTCACCATTGGGGCAGCCAGTGCTTCGTGACCGGATGGCCGGGGTGACTGCTTTACGATTGGCTGGAATAGATGATTCTTTGGAGGTGCAGATTCGATGATCGATAAGCGGATTGCCGGAGCCAGAGAAGCAGTAGCGGATATCTTCAATGGTGCAACCGTCATGGTTGGCGGTTTCGGTGAAGCGGGAAGCCCTATTGAGCTTCTCCACGCACTCATCGACCAGGGAGCAACAGACCTCACGGTTGTCAATAACAACACAGGGAGTGGTGAGGTTGGTCTCGCTGCTCTCATCAAGGCCGGTCGGGTAGCAAAGATGATCTGCTCATACCCGAGAACAGCGAACTCAACCGTCTTCCCAGAGTTGTATCGCTCAGATCAGATAGCACTCGACCTCGTGCCCCAGGGAACGCTTGCAGAGCGAATCAGGGCTGGTGGTGCAGGTATCCCAGCCTTCTACACTCCAACATCGGTTGGGACTCCTCTTGCCGAGGGGAGAGAGCAGCGGTCGTTTGGTGACAGGCAGTATGTGCTCGAGCACGGCCTCACCGCGGATTTTGCTCTCATCAAGTGTTTAAGGGCAGACCGGCACGGCAACCTCGTGTACAACAAGACCGCGCGGAACTTTGCTCCTATCATGGCAATGGCTGCCAACACGACGATCGTGCAGGCCCCAGAGGTTGTTGCACCGGGCGAACTCGATCCAGAGTGCGTCGTGACGCCAGGGATCTTCGTTCAGCGTATCGTGACGGTAGCAACGCCTGCCCATGAATCCGAGCTCGTTGCACAAGGAGCGTCCTACCCGTGAACCCACGCTCATCAACTGATCCAGCAACCCCAGAGAGAGCCGAGAGCCTGAGCGGATGGGATCGAGGAGAGATGGCGCAGCGCGCAGCACTCGACATCCCCGATGGCTCATATGTCAACTTGGGTATCGGGATGCCCGAGCAGGTAGCCGCGTACGTCCCTGCAGGGAGGGAGGTGGTCTATCACACAGAGAACGGCCTCCTGGGCATGGGCCCATCTCCAAGTCAGGGGGAGGGCGAACCTGAGTTGATCAATGCAGGGAAACGCAGAGTCACTGCCCTTGACGGTGCGTCTTTCTTCCATCACGCGGATAGCTTCGCGATGATCCGTGGCGGCCACATTGATCTCTGTGTGCTCGGCGCACTCCAGGTCTCGAAGGAGGGTGACCTTGCAAACTGGTCGACGGGCGCTTCGGGCGCGATCCCTGCGGTGGGCGGCGCTATGGACCTTGTGGCGGGAGTCAAGACGATCTACGTACTCACCCAGCACTGCACGCGGGAGGGTGAGCCGAAACTGGTCGAGTCCTGCACCTATCCACTGACCGGGCTAGCTGTCGTAGATCGCATTTACACCGACCTTGCTGTGATCGATGTCACTCCTGGAGGGTTTCAGCTCGTAGAGCTTGCACCCGGGATCGACTTCAAGTACGTGGAGGAACGGACCGGAAGTGAGCTGTTGGCGATCCGTGACGATGTCTCGCAAAGAGCAAGTGCGCGAGGCGAGGCGTGAGCGTCGACGCATCGAACTCTTCGCGCAGTGCGGTGCTCTACCAGAGGGCGCTGAAGGTTCTTCCCGGTGGGGTGAGCCGCAACACCGTGCTACGTACGCCCCATCCCGTATATGCCGCTAGCGGCACTGGGTGCCGTGTCACTGACATCGAGGGAGTGGAACGCATCGACTTTGCCAACAACATGGCATCGTTGATTCACGGCCACGCTCCCGAGCAGATAGTTGAGGCTGTGACCGACCAACTCAAGCGCGGTTCGGCGTTTGCTCTCGCGACCGAGATTGAGGTCCGTTTCGCCGAGCATCTCTGTAGCAGGAGCGCTACTTTCGAGAAGCTACGATTCGTGAATTCGGGGACCGAAGCAGTTATGGGTGCGTTGAAGGCGGCGAGGGCGTTCACTGGGCGTTCGAAGATCGTCAAGGTTGAGGGGGCGTATCACGGGACCTATGACTACGCCGAAGTGAGCCAGACCACGAACCCGGCCAAGTGGGGGAGTGATGACCGCCCCATATCAGTGCCGGTCGCATTCGGGACACCCCCCTCGGTGCTCGATGACGTCGTCGTCATCCCCTTCAACGACGTGCAGCGCGCTCTCGCGATCCTTGACGAACACAGAGGAGAGTTGGCGTGCGTGCTCCTTGACCTGATGCCTCACCGAGTTGGGTTGACGCCAGCCACCAGAGAATTTGTGTCAGCTCTCAGGGAGTGGACCGAGAGTGATGGGGCGTTACTCGTTCTCGACGAAGTAATCACCTTCCGCTCTGAGTACGGGGGCGCCCAGGAGTGGTACGACGTTCGGCCGGACTTGACGGCCCTAGGAAAGGTGATCGGGGGTGGTTTCCCTGTCGGGGCCATTGCGGGGCGACGAGACGTTATGGACGTGATGAATCCGCTTTCGGACGATCTGCTCTTCCCGCACTCAGGAACGTTCTCGGCAAACCCGGTAACGATGACAGCAGGGCTCGTTGCAATGGAGCTCTTCGATCGTCGGGCTGTCCAGCGAGTCAACGACCTCGCCGCGCGAGCTGTAGATGGGATCGAGGTTGCAATTCAAGCTACGGGGGTCACGGCTTGCGTTACCGGGGGAGGCTCGATGTTCCGCGTACATCTCAAGGAGCAGCCTCCGAGGAACTATCGCGAAACCTTCGCAACGCCGGAGGAGTCCAAGCACTTGGCGATGCTGCTCGACCGGCTCCTCGACGATGGGATTCTGATGATCAACACATGTACGGCTACCGTCTCCACTGCAATGGGGGAGGGGGAGATCGATCGGATTGTGTCCGCCTTGGAGGATGGGTTCCGAGTACTCGCAGCTCTCCCGGAGTTGCGGGGTGGAGTCTCGTGATGGTCGACACTACTGATATCACCAGGAGGCTCGCTGACGTCCAGAGACGGCTCCTTGATCTCGACGACAACGCGTTTGCAGCGAAGTATGAGCTTCTCAAGGAGCGAGATGTTCTGAGGTTGGAAGCCGCCGACGTGGTTGTTGGTTTTGATCCGGACCGTTCCGAGGAGGAGCTGTATCGTGAGTTAGCTGCGTTGCGTAGCCAGGTGAAGGCTATTGAGAGTCAGCGCATTGATCTCGTCATGCAGGCAGGGAGTGCCGGCCTACCTACCGGGGAGATGGGGAACCTTGGTGGTGTCCAAATCAACAAAGGTATCGAGGATGCAATGGGCCTCCCCCGCATCAGGGCACGCATTGGTGTGATCAAGGGTCATCTCATCGACCGTGGAGTGGATGTTCCAGGGGGAGGGTAGACGGGAGACGCCTTCGGCGGTAGTACGAAGTACGTATGACGCAGTACGACTTCCGCACCTGGGAGACAGCCGAGTTGGTGGCATCCGGATCGAGTCGTTCTCAGCGTTCTTCTTGACGGTACCTCGCTCTCAGCTTGTTGTGCTACG
>CAYYGI010000021.1:9846-11441 GCA_964471085.1 uncultured Acidimicrobiaceae bacterium | reverse complement strand
GTGGGCGTTACTGGACTCGAACCAGTGACCCCCGCCTTGTAAGGGCGGTGCTCTAGCCAACTGAGCTAAACGCCCCTGTTGCACAATAGTAGGTGCCTCGTCAGCTCAATCAAGTCGGAGCATTGTCCCGGGTTTCGCCGTCCTCATCCTCCCTGTTGCTTGCACAAACACCGAATTCTTCACAAAGACATCCGTATTCGTGCAGCCACCAGCCGCGTAGGGAAGGTAATCGACTCTCATTGATCGGACGGCATGCTCATCTCCCCCAGAAGAAACCGCGGTGGCATTCGACCACTCCGCTTGGAAGCGGGGCGCGTCACACGGAGAGAAGGCCTCAACATACATGACCGGAGCTCGAAGATGCGGACTATCACTGACGATCTCGCGGATCACAGTACGTTCACCAACCCGGAGATCCGTCACAGACCCAGTCCATAGGAAACTGCCATCGAGTTGCTCCTCCCCCCGCTCAATACTGAGCTGATAAGGAGTTCCTTCCCGCCACGCGAAGTCTCGCGTTGTGACATCATCGAGCGCTGAAGGAAGCAGAGAGCTCGAACCATCCAAGGAATTGCCATCCGCATTGTGCCCACCCCAGTTAACTGCCCCGCTGTCGGGAAATTGGGGATGGTGTTGAAGCCCTAGGTAGCAGCTTCCTCCACCGGGCTTGGTGAATACTCCCTGCATAGCAAATGCCACGAGGTGGTCGAGCGTGGGCTTCATCGTTACTTCGAGAGTGACAGAGAGGGCGGTGAGGCGTGTTCCATATGGAAGCTGCCACCAAAGGAGGAAGGTCGAAGCGCCGTTCGCACTCGCCGGCGCTCCCGACACTCGTTCGCTCATCCGCGGCGCCAAGAGGTGCCTTAGCCAGTCCTGCATGCCGGAATCATAGCCCCGACAAACTGTCGGGGTGAGACAGTTTTAGTCTCCTCGTCGTGGCAGTCGTCAAGAGCCGTGCTCTGCGTATCACCTTCATCGTCCTGGGAGTAGGCTCGGTCGGTGTTGGGTTCATTGGCGTGTTCCTCCCACTCGTACCGACGGTCGGGCCAATCATCCTCGCTGGATTCTTCTTCTCCCGCTCCTCCGAACGCTTCGACGCATGGCTCATCAACAATCGATTCTTCGGCAGCACCATCAATGATTGGCGTTCAAAAGCAGGATTCTCCGTGCGAGCAAAACTAGTCGCTGTCGCAGCGATCGCGACATCTTTCGCGATCTCGATCACCCTGGTGACAGACAATCTTGTCGCGAGGATGGCGCTGTTCACACTCGGCCTTGCAATCATCGTCTACGTCGTGTCACGCCCCACGAAACAACCTCACGCCGTGATCTCGGCAACAAACACCTAGGGCACATATTTCTGCGTCGTGGTAGTGGTAGCACGTCATAGTTTGCTCAGAGCAGCGAACGCAGCGCACGCAACACCGAAAGATCGTCCGTGCTCCACGAGCGCGGCACCGACGACTTGACCACCGTTGACGCTCCCCGTAACCAGTACGACGTCGCCGTCAGGCAGAGAAATATTCTTGACGTGGAGTTCTGCATCCCTTGGAGTGTCGAGTGCCGCCCGAACACCCATGAGCACAGCGGCATCG